>NZ_JBCPGA010000006.1:116912-136654 GCF_040914135.1 Ruminococcus sp. RTP21204st1_B2_RTP21204_210225
ACAAAACATGATAACAACAGCCGCCACCGTCCTGAATTTTTTCATAACGCTCAACCTCCAGCCTATCTCATATTATCCAAAGCCATACGGCAAACCTCGTCCGTTAGCTTCACCTTACCCAAACCTACAGCACACAAACCACAAACCAGTACACATAAGGTACCAGCGTCATAACAATATCATAAACTGCAAGAATTTTTCCCGACAGAGCATGACCATTCGCCGTACCCTTTTTCCAAACCAACAAACTGTACAGCACGCTCACCGCAATATGTATCAAACCACAAGCAAAAATTATCCAATGAAAAACACCGTACTGAAACTTCCCCTCACTGCCTGTCAGCTCAAAGCTAATGATTATCACCCAGCCCAAAAGGTCATTTCCCAGACCACTGATAACATGAGCCGCTATAGCCAAAAATTTCTTCATAAGCATACCCCCTATGCCAAAAGCATCTATTTTTTATTTTCTGATAGCTCACATTTTATCATCACCCTGCACAAAATTCACCCCACAAACTTGTGCAAACAAATGATTTATCTTTTAATTTGGCAATATTTCTGCAATTGTTGCATTTTTTATGCAACAAAAGTGGTGATTTTCAGGATAAGTAGAAAGCGTTTTGATACTTGCGGGCACGTACAAGCCCTGCGACTTAGTGAATACGATGAGAGATTCTGGAACAGGCTGTAGAGTACTTGTGTCAAAGCGTGAGTGTGCATTGCGGTATTTTGTGTATACGCAACCAAGGGCATAATCCCCAATGTCACACCCCGAACGCAACTTGAAAATTGAATATAAATACAGCTAAAACACGAAACCTATGGCAACAAATCTGTAGGGGCGAACAGCGTTCGCCCGTCGAAGAAACAAGTCCACGATTACAACCATTGTAGGACAGAACAAAAAACTATCCTATCACGCTTGTAGGGGCTTGGCGAAATTTCTGTTCGCAAGCTCACAGAAATGCGACAGCCCGCTCGAAGTGACGAGGTTTGAATTTACCATAAAGTCATGCAGATGTACAAAGACGTGCGAGGGGGTCGGGACGTCGGATTTCTGCAAAGCAGAAATTGCGCCGTTCCCCTACAATTCTGAAATTATAACAAATTCTGAACACGGGCGAACGCTGTTCGCCCCTACAGTTATTCGGGATAGTTTATCTTGCCGCAAAATCGCTCCGCTCTTTGCGTATCTACGTTTTGCTATGGGATAGAAAAGCGGTGCAGATTTAATTCTCCGATATCACTTTTATCTGATATTTGACTTCTATATGCTATTTTTCATTAAATCTGCACCTTGTCGGCTTGCGCCGAATGAGGCTCTGCCTCATACTCCGCTAGGGGCTTTGCCCCTAGACCCCACAAGCCCTCTAGCGCCGGGCTTGAGCGTGCGCTTTATCTCTCGCTTCGCTCGGTGCTTGGGGGCAGCTTTGCTCATTCCTCATTCCTCATTCCTAATTCCTCACTTAGCTCCTACTGTATCCTAATATTATTCAAACAATCCACCTTATTAGGCGTTGAACAGCTCGTCAACGATATTGCAAACAGCAGGTCTGTGCAGCTCACTTCTTTACAAAAATCAATAGCGTTTATATCAAAATATCTGAAATCACAAACATAGATTTTTGAGAAGCCATGGGTGAAAAATGGTATCAGAGCATTTCCAAAGCTGTCTTTGAACACCACAAGCACTCTGCCATTGTCCACGCCCGTGTCTATCTCAGCTATCTCCTGATCCACGTTGAGTATCGCAGAATAGCAGTTCACGCCCTCTGCATAGTCAAAAAACAGCGTAGACTCCACAGGGTTTTTAAACTCCGTATCATAATACTTTACCGTCAGATCATCATTATTGTCAGGCTTATAGTAAATGAACTTGTCAGGATATTTTTTCAACTCACTGTTGTAATTGCTATAAGCATACATCGTTCCCACAAAGCCGTCTATCTCCCATTTATCGTAGGTATCAAGGTCTGGAAAATCTATTCCCGACTGATCGGCAAAAACCTGCGCCGCATAATATGCTCCCAAAGGCTGCCAGTGATGATCCGTTCTTGAGTAGATATATTCCTTTGTATGCTCAGCCAGAGCGTCATAAACATCAGTGTTGATTATTCCGTTAAGACCTGCGGCAATGTTGTCGATATTGTCTTTCTGATCTGAAACAGCGTCCTTGAGATTGTTCGGCATATAATAAGCCGCCGAAGTCGGTATAGACATATTGTATACGTTCACGCTGTCCCCAAGGTCAGCCTTCCATTTGTTTATGGTGTTCGCATACTTGTCGCCGTTCTCGAACGTGCCATAGTATGCACCCATTGCACGGACGTTTTCGCCCTTGCCGGATACTATAACGTCACCCTCCCACTGACCGTCGTCAAGATTGTCAGGCACGTCAACTACCTTTTCGCTTTCCGTTAATTTTTTCGTAGTTGTGCTTGTGTCGGTGGTCTTTGTATCCGCAGTGGTGGTGGTCCTCGAACCTGTAAAAGCCGTTACAGTTGTTGTTTTTGCGATCTTATCCTGATCCAGCTCTTCTTTTTCCACCGTTTTGAAATCGCCAGTTATAACAGTATCGTTGAGCTTTATTCCAAGCATATTCGTGAAATCAGAGCAGAAAGATTTAAGCTTTTCTCTGTTTGGAACAGTGTCGGTAAAATATTCGGTTATTCCGCTTGTGAAGTCACCGTCAAAATATGATGACAGCGAAAATTTCGGAAAAGTCGCAAGGTTTCTGTTTTCTGACTGTATAAAACCGCTTTCACGCTTCATCACAAGCAGTGCCGCAAACACGCCGAAAACAATAAGCAGGCAAACAACAGAATTTATAACATTAAACTCCAGCTCGTGAATATTGTTTTTCTTAGCCTTTTCACGTTCCTCACGACGTTTTTTTGCCTTTTCGATGCCTTTTCTGTAAGCTTCCTCTGCCTTAGCGTCGCTTTCTTCTTTTTCCACAGGATCAGGTTTCGGCTCAGATTTAGGCTCAGCCTTTTTTTCAGCTTTCCTGACAGGCTCCTGCTCTTTCTTAACAGGCACTCTGACATTTATTGTCGCCTCTACCCTGCTGGGCTTCTGAGCATTCTCAGGCTTTTTCTCAGGGCTTCTCTTGTCGATTATCTCGACCCTTTTTCCTGCGATAACAGGGCCTTTATCCTGTGCCGCTGCGTCATATTCCCTATAATAGCTGTCAGGGATCTTCAGCACGAAATTCTTCTTATTCGGCAGCTTTTTCACAGTTCCGTCTGCTGAAACTGCCACAGAGATCTCTTTTTTAGTGCCGTTTATGTGATTTTTCTCTTTGGAAAATGGGATAATGACCTCATTATCAGAAGCCTTTTCCTCAGCATTTTTCTCCTGAGCTTTTTGTACAGACTGAGAATTTTCAACTTTTTCAGCTTTTTTCTCAACTTTTTTCAATGCTTCTTCATTATCATCATCAGTATTTAGCCATACGCTTTTCTTTGGCTTCAAAACAGGCTCGTCCGTCCAAATGCTGTGGCTGAGAGCCTTGTTTTTTCTGACTATTTTTTCCACTATCTCGTCATGGACAGTGGAGCTTTTCTCCGTTTCGTCAACTTTTGCCATGCTGACAGCTTCAGGCTTTTTCTTTTCCTCGCCTATAGGCTTTCCACCGAAAGTAACGCTGTCAAGATACTCTGTATAGGCTTCTGAAAGAGCCTTTGTATCAGGCAGTTTGAAGTCCTTTTCAAAATCTTTATTATTTGCCATACTCTTTCACCTGCCTAAAATCTGAAATACAAGAACGGATTGTTTGTTGTGTTCACAAGCAGAACGCTTGAGAGAACAAGTATTGCCGCATTGCATAGGATACCTGCTGACTGCATAAAATAGGCTGTACCCTTTGCAGAGAGCGCCTTTTCTTTGATCTTTGGTATAACAGGCATTGTGAAAAGTACTGCCGCTGCAAAAAGCCAGATATTGTTCATGAAAAGGTGCTGTGTAACTGTGTCGGTCAGCTTGTTTCCATTTGCGCCAACAAGTGCCTTGAAGAACGTACCCAGCGAGCCGAGGTTCTCAAAATAGAATATTCCGAAACCTATGAAAATAACAAGCTTTGTATAGATATGTGCAAGGGGTACAGGCATTTTCTTCATGCGCTTTTTGCCTATGAGCATTTCAAAGAATATGAACATTCCATAGTAAAGTCCCCAGAAAACAAAGTTCCAGCTTGCGCCGTGCCAAAGTCCTGTGCAGAACCATACAAGGAAAAGTCCTCCGTATTTTCTTCTTTTGCCGAAGATAGGGAGATAAAGCACATAATCTCTGAAAAATGAGCTAAGGGAGATATGCCACCTCTGCCAGAACTCTGAGATAGTTTTGCAGATAAAAGGGTATTTAAAGTTCTCATCAAAGTGGAAGCCGAATATCCTGCCAAGACCGATAGCGATATCTGAATAGCCTGAGAAGTCAAAATAATACCACAGACCCACAAGAATTGCGCCGAGCCATGTGCCTGCCACAGAGAGGGTCTTTATATTTTCATAGCCGTTTGAAGCAGAGCCGAAAAGGGCTGTTACAATAGTGCTGAGATTATTTGCGATAATGACCTTTTTGCCAAGTCCGAGGATTATTCTTGAAAAGCCGTCGGAGATATCCTTGGCGGTGGTCTTTCTTTCGTTTATCTCCTCGCCGATAACGGAGTATCTTACGATAGGTCCTGCAACAAGCTGTGGGAACATGGATACATACAAAAGAAATCTGCCGAAGTTTTTCTGCGGCTTGACCTTGCCCCAATAGCAATCGACGGTATAGGAAATAGTCTGGAACGTATAGAAAGAGATACCGATAGGCAAAACGATATTAGGCACCGGTATGCCTAGACCGAACCAATTGTTGAGATTTTCCACAAAGAACGCCGTATACTTGAAACCGAACAGCACTCCAAGGTTAAAGACAAGCGACCATGCAAGCGCTGCTTTTGCCTGCCAGCCTTCGGGGTGTTTTTCTATCACCCGACCATTTATGTAGTCCACAAGGGAGGAAACTATGAGGATACTAACCCAGACAGGCTCGCCCCATGCGTAAAAGATAAGTGAAAACACCACCAGCACTGCATTTCTTATGGCTGTACTGCGTGTGATAAAATAGCATATCAGGCACACAGGCAGGAAAAAATACAAGAAAAATAGATCTGCAAATACCACAACAAAACTCCTAACAAAAATTGATAAAACAGCCATTGTCGGCTTATTCCGACAAAAGGCGATACACATTTAAGTATATCACTGAACAAACTAAAAGTCAATTAAAACAGAGGTCTGCGGAAAGTTTTTCGGTTATGCACAAAAAAAGCCGCACAAATTGTACGGCTTAGAAATATCTAAAAATCATGTGCAAGTGACCGATAACGGGCAAACAATGTCCGCCCCTACAGAAAGTCACGCAGTTACGCTGTTTAATACTTTATTTTCAGGGTCTTGCCCGGAACGCTCACGCCGTCTGACAGAGTGATAGGGAGCTTTTGCTCCTCAGAGAAGCCGATAGTTTCGCCGTCTTTAAGCTCAACGCCCTCAGAAAGCACATACTCGGAGATAGAAAGCAAAAATCCAAGCAGGTCGTTAGGCTGTTTTGGAGAGTCAACTATTTCCATTTCCTCATATCCGAAAAATCTCATGCCTGATGTGAAAGCACAAAGACCTGTTTTAGCAAGATACATACCTGTGTAGATAAGAATAGGCATCGGATACTCGCCGTCTTTGATAGTTTCGGCGAAGTTCACATAGAAATTCTTCTCATAAACTGTCGGGTCTTTATAGATACCGATAGCGTTATCGAGCTTGAGCAGAGAGCTTGCCACCTTTGCAAAGAGGATAGCCTGTTCAACAGCGCTTGTTTTATTCATTACAGCGAGCATAACATGAGCCTGATGCTTAGCGACCTCGTTTGCGCCCTCTTTCCAGAGAATGTTATACTTTGCCGCATTTTCAGCTTCCTTGTTAGGAACTGGGTTAGGCATAAGTGAGCAAGCGACCACCATATCGCCAACCTTGAATACCATAGCGTTGTCTTTTACATCGTCCTGCGGAACGATATTCCAATCGTCTTTCAGAAACTTTTTAAATCTGAGCCAATCCATGTTAGCGTCTGTGTAGAGAACGAAGCCTGCAAGGACGTTGCCTTCCTTTTTATCGTCCTTGGTTTCCTGAACGTTTTTGTTTTCTTCTGACATTTTGTTACCTCCATAAGATAAAGTCTGTTGAGGTCATTATAGCACACTTAGTGAAAAAATGCAACAGGGGGGAGGTAAATGAGGAGTGAGGAGTGAGGAATTATGGTATCGCCTGCGGCGATGATTTTTTGACCATGCTTTATCACACATTTGTATACCATGTACCTGCACAAAAACGCCGTTCCGACTTCTCGTCAGAACGGCGTGGTTATTATTCTGTTACCGCTGTTTCCTCAGCCTGCTGTGTTTCAGGCTCGTTGAAAGGCAGCTTCACTGTTATGGTAGTTCCCTTTTCAAGCTCGCTTTCAAGGGATATCTCACCGCTGTGATATGCGACTATATGCTTTACTATAGAAAGCCCTAAGCCTGTGCCGCCTATCTTCTTGGAACGGCTTTTATCAACTCGGTAAAAACGTTCAAAGATTCGGCTTTGATGTTCGTCGGATATACCTATGCCTGTGTCGCTGAACACTGCCACGGCTTTGCCGTCCTCTATGCCGACCGTTACTTTCAGGCTTCCGCCCTCATGATTGTACTTTATGGCGTTGTCCATGAGATTTAAAAACAGTTCTGTGATGTAGCTCTGATTGCCGTATATCTGAACAGGTTCGCCCTCAATGGTCATTGTGACCTCTCTATTATCTGCCTTGTGACGGAGTATCTCCTCTACGTCATGGGCGGTTTTCAGCAGGTCTATCTTATCGTTTAAAACGTGTTCCTGCTCCTCTATCTGGGAAAGCCTTATAATATCGTTTATAAGATACAAAAGTCTTTCGCTTTCACGATATATCATACCGCCGTATTTCTTCACGTCCTCTTCCTTGGTGAAAATGCCGTTTTCAAGAAGCTCGCCAAAGCCTTTTATGGTGGTAAGCGGAGTTTTAAGCTCGTGAGATACGTTGGCTGAGAAGTCACGGCGTATCTGCTCGCTTTGTATCTCCTCTGTTACGTCAACAAAGAAGATTATGATACCAAAATCAAGGGTATTTTCGCTGTAGACCTTATTTGCAAAGGTACGGTAAAAACGGCTTTTTTCTGTGATGATACCTTTTGCTGCACCGCTTTCCTTGGCTTCTTCAAGCAGACCTATGATCTGCTGATCGTTTGTCATATGGTCTATCTTGGTATGCTCCGTAGGATCAAAGCTGTTGCCGAGAATTTTCAAGGCACTCTTATTTACCGAAAGCACTGTCATGTCCTCGTCAAGAAGTATCATGCCCTCAACCATATTTTCAGTGATAAGTGATATTTTTTCTCTCTCTGCCTTTATTTTATTCATGTTCTTATGTATTCGTCCCATAAGAACGTCCGCATTTTTTATGATAGGTTCAAGTTCTTCATAAGGCGTTTCAAACTGACCGATATTCTCGTTCCTCAGGTCAAGCTGTTTTACAAGGGAATTTATCGGCTTTATCATGCTTTCTGAAAGCTTTATGGAGATTATGGTGGTGATAAAGATTATTCCTCCTGCGAACACCACCAGCATTGGTATCACTGCAAGGAACACCCCTGCAAGGTTTTCCTTATCTGTAGAAAATCTCAGCACACCGCCGTCATATTTTATGGCATAATAATATGTAGTATATCCAAGGGTTTTGGAAAATCTTGTGAATTCGCCCTCGTCATTTGCCATAGCCTCTTTGAACTCTTCACGGTCGGAGTGGTTTTCCATTTTGGCGGGATCTGCTTCAGAGTCATATTTTACATTGCCCTGTGCGTCGATAAAGGTGACACGGACATCATATTCTACTGATCTTTCCAAAATATCAGCCATTTCTGAGGGTTTATTGTTTCCTGCGGCAACGAGCTTTGCAGCGGATTTAAGCTCATTTTTAGTGAAACGCTGATAGGTAGAATAACCAAGAGAGCCTGCTACTAAAAGGAAAAACAGCACTGTACATGAAACAAGTATCGTCATGACTTTATAGAGTTTTTTCTGCATATGCTGTTCCTCCTTATCTGAAAATTTTTATATTTTGTAGCCTATGCCACGGACTGTTTTGATAAGATCCGTACAGCCTGCGGCTTCAAGCTTTTGTCTGAGGGTCTTGATGTGCATATCAACAGTTCTTGTTTCCCCTGCAAACTCATAGCCCCAGACCATTTCCATAAGCTTATCACGGCTCACGGCTATGGACTTATGGCGCATAAGATACATCAAAAGCTCAAATTCCTTATAGGTCAAAACGACCTCCTGACCGTTATATGTACAGATACGTCTTGATGCGTCAAGGGATACGCCCTGTTCTTCTATGACATCGGCTTCGGCATTCTGCTTGCCTGCACGTCTTAAAACGGCTTTTATTCTTGAAAGCAGTTCCATTACGCCGAACGGCTTTGTTATATAGTCGTCTGCGCCCATTTCAAGACCTGACACCTTATCAAGCTCGCTTGATTTTGCGGTAAGCATTATAACAGGAACGTCCTGAGTGTGGCTGTCTTTTTTGAGCTTTGAAAGTATGGAATATCCGTCCTCGTCAGGAAGCATTATGTCAAGAAGCACCAGCGAAGGCTCTTTGTTTCTTATCTCTTCATAAAACGGTTTTGCTTTTGGAAATGCTTTCACCTCATATCCGCCTGATTTAAGTGCGCAGGATATAAGCTCTCTTATTCCGTCATCGTCTTCTACACAATATATAAGTGCCATAGATCTTACCCCTTTTCGTTAAAACTCTTTAGCAGGCAGAGCGTATTTCTCGCTGTAGCGTTTGACCTGTCCGTCAAAGCCCTCGCCTGAATTTTTAAGCATCTGAACATACTCGTGGACGTCAAAGCTTTCGTCGTTTTCCTGTATAAGACAGACCGCTATATTTGAGCAATGGTCTGAAACTCTTTCCAAATTTGTGAGCAGATCGGAGAACACAAAGCCCATTTCTATGGTACACTCGCCTGTCTGAAGCCTTTTTACATGGCGGTTTTTAAGCTTTGTTCTTATCTTATCCACCACTTCCTCAAGCGGTTCAACTCTTGTGGCAAGCTCCAGATCGTGCTTTTCAAAGGCTTCCATGGCGATATCCAAAACATCTCTTACGGCACTGCACATGACTTTTACTTCGGCTGTTGCCTGTGATGTGAAATTCAAATCCTTCTGCTGTTTTTCCTCGGCAACGGACACCATATTCATGGCGTGGTCGGAGATACGCTCAAAGTCGCCTATAACATGAAGTATAGTTGAAACTGACTGAGAATCCTTTGCAGAAAGATCTCGGCTCGAAAGCTTTACAAGATATGTGCCGAGTCTATCCTCATAGAGGTCGACGGCTGCTTCATTTGCGGCTATCTGCTCTGCCTTTTCCTTATCGTACTTATCGACGCAGATGCTCATTGCCATGTCTATGCTTTCTTTTGCTATCTCGCCCATGCGGTTTGTAAGCTCTCTGCACTTTTCAACTGCAAAAGACGGTGACTGGAGAAATCTTTCGTCAAGAAGCTTGAACTGCTCTTCGATATTGTCCTTATTTCCCTCCCCCTCTTTGTCTTTGACAGTGAGGTAGGCAAGCTTTTCAAGGACTTTGATAAATGGCAGAAGCACGATAGATGTTGACAGGTTGAATATAGTATGCACAATAGCTATCTCCTTTGCGCCCACAACTCCGTCAACGAACGAGAAGCCGATAAAGGCATTGAGCAGATAGAATAATGTCAGGAAAAGCACTGTTCCTATCATATTGAAATAGAGATGTACGACTGCAACACGCTTTGCGTTCTTGCTTGTGCCTATTGATGAAAGCAGTGCTGTTACGCAAGTACCTATATTCTGTCCTAAAATTATAGGAAGCGCTGAACCGAAGGTTATTGCACCTGTGGCTGAGAGAGCCTGAAGGATACCAACGGAAGCAGATGAGGACTGAATGATAGCGGTAAGAAGTGCGCCTGCAAGAACGCCCAGAATAGGGTTTTTGAACCAGAGAAGCACTTCTGCGAACTCAGGAACGTCTTTAAGAGGTGCGACTGCACCGCTCATTGAGTCCATTCCGAACATGAGCACTGCAAAGCCTACGAGTATAGATGCGATATCCTTTTTCTTATCGTTTTTGGAGAACGTCAGCATTGCAACGCCTATTATCGCAAGGATAGGCGAGAACGAGGACGGCTTGAGCATTTTTATAAGAAAGCTGTCACCGTTAAGTCCTGACAAAGACAATATCCACGCTGTTACAGTAGTACCGATATTGGCGCCCATTATAACGCCTATGGCGGAATGGAGCTTCATGATGCCTGCGTTTACAAAGCCCACCAGCATTACTGTGGTGGCTGAGGAGGACTGAATGACCGCTGTTACAGAAAGTCCAAGCAACATTGCCTTGATAGGGTTTGAGGTGAGCCTTTCAAATATTTTTTCAAGCTTTCCTCCTGCGAGTTTTTCCAGCCCGTTACCCATTACATTCATTCCGTAAAGGAACATTGCAAGACCGCCTATAAGGGTCAGAACATTAAAAATCGTCATACTGACACTCCCTGATAATAATTTTACACTATTGTTACAATGTTTACAATGAACATTATACAACATAATTGTAAAATAACAAATCAGGCTGAGTAAAATCTGAGTAAAATCGTACAAGAAGAGCAAAAAGGCGGTATTTCCGCCTTTTATAATGATATTTTACATGATTCTTTCTGTTTTATGGACGCCTGTTACGGAGAATACCACCCATTCTGCGATATTTACCGCATGGTCACCGATACGCTCGAAGTATTTTGCCACCATGAGGGTATCTATAGCTTTTTCGCTGTTTGCTTTATCGGCTGCTATCTCGTCGATTATCTTATCCTTGGTCTTTACAAAAAGCTCGTCTATTTTATCGTCAGAGCTTATGACCTTTCGGGCGAGGTTCTCGTCGTCGTTCACATAGGCGTCGATAGCGTCGTTCACCATTTGTGTGGCGGCTCTTGCCATTTCACTGATATCGCTAAGATCCCATTTCTGCTTTTTCTTTATAAGCTGGATATTCAGATCTGCAATATCTGCTGACTGATCGCCAACACGCTCGATATCGGTTATCATTTTAAGTGCAGCGGACACACGTCTGAGATCCTCGGCAAAAACAGGCTGTTGCTGCAAGAGCAGGTTAAGACAGATCCTCTCTACCTCACGCTCCGCCTCGTTTATCTTGGCGTCAAACTCCACCGTTTCACGGGCAAGCTTTGTATCCTGCTCTTCAAGAGATTTTATTGACATTGCGATTATCTGCTCTGTCATTGCTGCCATAGAAAGCAGCTTTTTGTTAAGCTCGCTGAGCTTATTGTCAAAATTCGCACGCATAGATATTTCTTCCTTTCACCTATATTTCCAAAGCGTTTATCCGAAACGTCCAGTGATATACTCGAGAGTTTTCTGTTCCTTAGGATTGGAGAAGATACGCTGAGTTTCGTCGAACTCGACTATCTCGCCATGGAGGAAAAAGGCTGTTTTATCGGATATACGGGTCGCCTGCTGCATATTATGGGTGACGATAACGATAGTGTAATTCTTTTTAAGCTCTGTAGCAAGCTCCTCTATTTTGATAGTGGAGATAGGGTCAAGGGCTGATGTAGGCTCGTCCATAAGAAGCACCTCCGGCTTTACGGCGAGTGCTCTTGCGATACAGATACGCTGCTGCTGTCCGCCTGACATACCCAGGGCTGACTTTTTAAGTCTGTCCTTTGTTTCGTCCCACACGGAAGCCTGACGGAGAGTTGTTTCGACTATCTCGTCAAGGTCGGCTTTTTTCTTTATGCCGTGAGTTCTTGGGCCGTATGCGATATTATCATATATGGACATCGGGAAGAGGTTTGGTTTCTGGAAAACCATTCCCACACGCTTTCTAAGCTCGGTTATTTCCATATCTTTATAGATATTCTCCCCGTCAAGGGTAAAATCGCCTGTTATCTTACAGCCCTCTACAAGGTCGTTCATACGGTTGAGGGATTTAAGAAGAGTAGATTTTCCGCAGCCTGAAGGGCCTATAAATGCGGTTATCTCCTTTTCGGCTATGGACAAGTTTATATTTTTGAGAGCCTGAAAATCTCCATAAAAGAGATCGCAGTTTTTCACCTGCAGTTTTGGCTGTGTCATTTATTAGTTTCCTCCTTTGGAAAGCTTTCTGGCAACAAGGGACGCAAGTCCGTTAAGAAGCAGGACTACTGCCAGCAGGACAACTGCTGTAGCGCTTGCTTCGTTCATATAAAGTCCCTCGTTTGAAAGTGAATACATATGGATAGAAAGGGTACGTCCTGAGTCTGTAAGGCCTGCATACTTGGCGATAGTTCCTGCGGTATAGATAAGGGCGGCTGTTTCGCCGAAAATTCTTCCCATTGCAAGGATAATGCCTGAGAGGATACCGCTTATTGCAGGAGGCAGAACGATAACGAAGATAGTTCTGAGCTTTCCTGCGCCAAGTCCGTAGCTGCCCTCACGGAAGCTGTCGTCTACAGATTTCAGCGCTTCCTCGGTAGAACGGATTATAAGCGGAAGCACCATTATCGCCAATGTGCAAGCGCCTGAGAGCATTGAGAGCTTCCAGTTAAGGGCAAGCACAAAGAACATATTTCCGAAAAGTCCGTACACTATGGACGGGATACCTGAAAGAGTTTCAGTAGTAAGTCTTATGACTCTGACGAATTTATTGCCTTTCTTTGCATACTCAACGAGATATATTGCACAGAATATGCCCAGAGGTGCGGCTATTGCCAAGGACACCAGAAGCATTTCAAAGGTGTTCACGATAGCGGGGAGCATTGACACGTTCTCGGTGGTATAGGTCTTTGCGAAGAGGGACGGTTTCAGATAAGGAACGCCCTTTATCACCACATAGCCCACGATAAGAACGAACACGCTTATGGTAAGCACAACTGCTATTTTGGTTAGGATATTAAACACCAATGACATGGGGTGTGTTTTATAGGTTTTCATTCTGTCTGACATTTTTATCACCCTTTATCCTTTCTGTTTGTGACAAGGTTAAAGCAAAGGTTCAGAAGAAGAATGAACACGAACAGCACAACGCCTGTTCCGATAAGAGCGTCATAGTGAAGTCCCTCGGCGTAGCTCATTTCGATTACGATATTGCCTGTGAGGGTACGGACGCTGTCCAGGAGGGAGTGTGGAATGATAGTGGAGTTTCCTGCTATCATGATGACTGCCATTGTTTCGCCTATTGCTCTGCCCACTGCGAGGATAACGCTTGCGAGTATGCCTGACTTTGCGGCAGGGAAAACGACTGTTGCCACTGCTCTTTCGTGTGTTGCGCCAAGGGCGACTGCGCCCTCATAGTAACTGTCAGGAACGGCTTTAAGTGCGCTCACGCTCATGCCCACGATAGTAGGAAGTATCATGATACCGAGGATAATGGAAACTGTAAGCACGCTGTTTCCTGTTCCACCGAAAAGGTTTCTTATGATAGGAACTACAACTACCATGCCGAAAAAGCCGTATACAATGGACGGTATGCCTGCAAGAAGATTTATTGGAGGCATGAGCCACTTGAAAAGCTTTTTAGGACAGAACTTTGCCATAAATATCGCTGTTAAAAGTCCAATCGGCACACCAATTATTATTGCTCCTGCGGTGCAGTAGAGAGAGCCGACTATCATAGGGAAGATACCATATGAAGCAGGGACGTTTCTAGGACTCCAGTCTGTTCCGAAGAGGAAGTTTCCCACGCCTATTTCGGCGATTGCAGGACAGCCTTTAGCGAACATGAAGATACATATTACTATTACTGCCGCAACTGAAACGCAGGCGCAAAGGAAAAACAATGCTTTCATCGCTTTCTCAAGCAGGTGGGAACTTTGTTTTGCTGTTGGCTTCTGAGCGGCTGTATTCGCTGCCACCGCTGTGTTTTCCGTCAACGTAATTATCACCTCTGAAAATTTTTCACTTGTTTTTTTGCTCAGACAAAGGGGGCGACAATTTGCTGTGCCGCCCAAAGTTTTGTCTTGTGCAAATCTTTATGGAGAATTAACTTGATAGCTTATTTGCTTTCGTCAGACCATGTTGTCTTTGAGCCTGTATAGATAGCCTTTATCTCGTCCATTGTGATATCTTCAACTGCGTTATCCTTATTTACGATAACTGCGATAGCGTCCTGAGCGATAGTTACAGACTTGATACCCTGTGAAAGCTCGTCGTCTGAGATATCTCTTGAAGCCATACCGATATCAGATGTGCCGTTGATAGCATCCTTGATACCTGTTGAGGAGTCTGACTGCTGAACGTCTACTGTTACGTTTGTGTTTGCCTTCTGATAAGACTCGGCGAGCTTTTCCATAACCGGTGTTACTGATGATGAACCGCTGACTACTACCTTACCGGAAGCGTTGTTTGAAGCGTAAGCTGCTGCGCTCTTGTCGATCTTTATGTAGCCTGCCTTTTCGATGATATCCTGACCCTCGGAGCTGAGGATATAGTTCTCAAAGTCCTGAGCGGCGTCTGACAGTCCGTCTTTAACAGCGATATTGAAAGGTCTTACTATTTTATAATCACCGCTTTCGATAGTTGCCGTAGAAGGCTCAACACCCTCTACTTTAAGAGCCTTTACTGTATCGTTCAGTGAGCCGAATGAAATGTAGCCGATAGCGTTCTTATCTCCTGACACCTGAGTAAGCACAACGTCTGTTGACTTACAGATAAGGGCGTCTTTCTTTGTGTTATCGGTCTTGTTGCCGTTAGAGTCTTTTTCCTCGATACCTGTCAGCTCGATGAATGCGCCTCTTGTTCCTGAGCCGTCCTCACGGGAGATAACTGTGATCTTATCTGAGCTTCCTCCGCAGCTTGCGAGCATTGTGGCTGCAAGTGCAACTGATGTAAAGATCGCTGCCAGTTTTGATGTTCTTGTTTTCATGATATAAAACCTCTTTCTTATACTTGCCCTTTGGGCTTTTTGATTTGCACCTTTTCTCTCTGCACCCTGTGTGCAGGTCTTCATGTTATTTCTATTCAGGTGATATACTTATGATACATCAGCATTGTAAAATCAGTAACCGAAGTAAAGTAAAGTCATTGTAAGATGTTTGCAAAGGAATTTACACACAAAAACGGGCTTTACACTGCTATGCACAATGTAAAACCCGTTTGTATAAACAAAAAAAGTGCGTTCTCACAAGGAAAACGCACTTTGTAAAATTGGTGATATTCTATTTAAAATCAGTAGCTCTGTACAAGTACAACTGAGCCGTCTGCCTTATTATATGCGGCGCTGTAGCCATGACCGTCTTCTGTAAAGACGTAATAGTACATGAAGCCTGCGTCCTCAGTTCTGTATTCATATGAAGACACCTTGCCGTCTATCTGAGCTGTGATAGCGGCGACAGCCTTTGCAGAATCTCCGCTCTCGGCTGATGCAGTTGTTGTAGTTTCGTCAGGCTTTGAATCTGCTGTAGTTGTGGTAGTTGTTGTAGTTTCTGTATCTGAGGCAGTTGTTGTGGTAGTTGTAGTTGTTTCTGTATCAGGTGCAGAGGTTTCAGTGGCTGGTGTTGAGCTTTCGTCAGCCGGCTGTGAGGTAGTGGTATTTGTGTCGGTAGAAGCTGCACTGCTCTCGGTATCGACGAACACGCCTCCCTTACTGTCGTCATCAGCGGCAACAGTTGTTTTTGGCTTTGTAGTAGTAGTGGTCTTATTATTTGTTCCGCCAAAGCCGAAGATCTTATAGCCTGCAACTATAGCAAGAATGACCACCACAAGTATACCAACTGTGATAGTGGCAGTAATTGCAAAGAGCTTCTTTCTGGAAGCGTCATCGTTATCCTCTGTATCATCATCGGAATAATCGTTTTCATCGTCAGGATAACCGCCATTATCATAATTATCCTGATAATTCTCAGAGCCGTCATTATTATCATGGCTATCAGCTATTGGTGTGGAGAAAAACTCTGTAGGCTCTTCCGGCTGTTTAGGCACGGTAAAAGCTCTTGTTTTCTCTTCATACTCCTGTGCCTCCTGCTTTGTGAACACTCTTGTTCTGTCAGCATCGTCAGCAGAGGTGAAATTCTGTTCCTCCTGCTTGCTGTCTTCCGTAACAGGCGTGCTTTCGTCTATAAGCAGGTTATGGCAATACTTACAGAGTATTGCTTCTTCGGATATTTCCTTATGGCAAAAAGGACATTCCTTTGTTTTCATTTTTACTTTCCTCCCGAATATTATCTGTTAAATATAATGATAACACAAACCATTTTAAAAATCAACAGGTTTCACCAAAATATCATCAAATTATACCATTCTTTTAAAAAAGGCTCTTTTATGGACATTATTTTTGATGTTTTCGTATGATATCACGGTATGATTTGTTGAGAAATAACATTTGTGTCGCTCTCAAGAAAGACTTAATTGTGCAAGTATACAAAGTGGCAAAAAACCTATTGACAAAACGGGCGTTGGGGAGTATAATAATTAAGCTGTCTGATGACGCAGACAAATGCTTCACAGAAACATCTATGAAGCTCAAGGCACACAAAGCTTGGAACTTTTCCGTGGCTGGAGACTTTTCCCCACCGTGTGCAACGTCAACTACGAGGCGTAACTCAGTTTGGTAGAGTGCTTGGTTTGGGACCAAGATGCCGCAGGTTCAAGTCCTGTCGCCTCGACCACTTTATTAAAAAAATGAAAACAAAATAAAAAGTGCTTGACAAGTGCTTGGAGATATGATATAATAGATATCGTCAGTTTGACAGATCAAGCAAAACAAGCTGGTGTAGCTCAGTTGGTAGAGCAGCTGATTTGTAATCAGCAGGTCGGGGGTTCGAGTCCGTCCACCAGCTCCATTATTTTGTTTTCATTCATATGGGAGAATTCCCGAGTGGCCAAAGGGGGCAGACTGTAAATCTGTTGCTTCTAGCTTCGGTGGTTCGAATCCACCTTCTCCCACCATACTTGTGCAATAAAATAGATGCACACCTCGAAAAGCTCGTATTTACGAGCTTTTTTTGCGTTTTGAGGGTAAAAATTTCAGGTGTAAAACCGTGGATGCTTTTTCGTAAAAAAAGGATCTGAACCCTCAACAATTAAACATCGTCAAACAAAGCGGCAGACTTTGAGCAGATTTTGCTCTGAGCCTGCCGTTTTGTTATGAAAAAAATTCACAAAGTTTTAAAGGCTGTTTTGTCTATTGTCACGAATTTAAGTGACGATGATAAAACAGCCTTTTTTCATTTGTAGAAAAAGGAGGGATGTGTAATGTATTACGATCAAAAGAAAGTTGAACGGCTGAAAGAACGGTATCCCGAAGGAACTCGTATCTGTCTTGACCAAATGAACGATGATCCATTCCCTGTTGAGTCCGGTACTCTTGGCAAGGTCGATCACGTCGATGATATCGGCACTGTGCATTGCGTTTTTGATAACGGAAGAACGCTCGGAGTTATACCAGGCGTGGACGATTTTCACGTTATCAGAGAAGAATCGGAACAAACTGAGGAAGAAGAAATGAATATGTCAATGTAACGGTCAAGTTAAGAAAGCTTGGCCGTTTTTTATTGCAGAAAGGAACGTGATAAATGATAAAGTATTTCGATATCTTTGCAGGCATCGGCGGATTCCGTTCGGGACTTGAAAAAGCAGGAGGCTTTGAGTGCGTCGGGTACTGCGAGATTGACCGATATGCTAAAAAAGCATACGAAACAATGTACGATACGGAAGGCGAGGTGTATTACGATGACGCAAGAAAAATTGACCCAAACGAACTGCCCGATCTCGACCTTATATGCGGAGGATTCCCTTGCCAAAGCTTTTCAATCGCTGGAAAACGAAAAGGATTCAGCGATACCCGAGGGACTCTCTTCTTTGAGATCGCCAGGATTGCCGCCATTAAAAAACCTAAGTATCTGCTCCTTGAAAATGTTCCCGGACTCCTATCACATAACGGGGGCAGGACGTTTGCGACCATCCTTAGTACGTTGGATGAATTGGGGTACGATGTCGTATGGGAAGTGCTTAACAGCGCAGATTTTGGTGTACCCCAATCCCGAAAAAGAGTGTATATTATCGGATTTCATAGAGAAAAGTGTTCCGGAAAAGTATTGTCTTTCACAGACGCAAATCCAAAAACTCTTGTCAAAAGGATTTCAGGCAGAGAGGGAAACAGAGTATATTCAGCCGACGGACTGAGCATAACCCTTACAAGTCAGGCTGGCGGTTTTGGAGGGAAAACAGGTCTTTACGAGATAATCGGTCTGCCGATAAAATCAAAAACTAAGTCAGGCTATCAGATAGCTCTGCCCGGAGATAGCATCGACCTTGCATATCCAAATATGAATTCAAGGCGTGGGAGAGTTGGCAAGGAGATAGCTCATACCCTTACAACAAGCTGTAATCAGGGGTATTACGCATTTGGGATAGATATGAATCCCGACTCGAAGGTCACAGAGCTTGCAAGATGTATAACCGCAAGGCAGGACAGCGGGATAGGTCATCATAAGGGTGAAAAGTCGGGAGTGATACTCGTTACCGAGCCAATAGCTGTGCTTACCCCTGCAAAGGCAGAAGTAAGACAGGAGGGACGAAGATTTAAACTTCCCAACGAGCCTATGTTTACGATAACTGTAACGGACAGACACGGCGTTGTGTACTGCGGGTATATCAGAAAGCTTATGCCTTTGGAGTGCTGGAGACTGCAGGGCTTTACCGATGAGCAGTTCAACAAGGTCAAGGCTGTGGGAATGTCCGACGCACAGCTTTACAAGCAGGCAGGAAATGCGGTGACAACTAATGTTATCGAGGCTCTGGCAAAGTATATTTTAGATATCGAAAAGGAGAATGCAAATGGATAATATGGTAAAAACATTTGTGAATGAGGAGTTTGGCTCGGTGAGAACTATCGAGGAAAACGGAAGGGTGATGTTTTGTGGAAAAGACGTGGCTCTCGCATTGGGGTATAGCGATACGAACAATGCGATAAAAACTCATTGCAAAAAAGATGGGGTGGTGATTCACCACCTCATAGATTCAATGGGCAGAAAGCAAGGTGCTAAGTTTATTTCTGAATGTAATCTTTACAGACTTATATCTCACTCCAGACTTCCCTATGCTGAGAAATTTGAAAGCTGGATATTTGATGATGTCCTACCGACTATCCGAAGAACAGGCGGCTATGTTTCAAACGAAGAAATGTTTATTGAAAACTACCTGCCCTTCCTCGACGAACCGTACAAAAATCTTTTCCGTCTGCAAATGACGTTTATCAGCAAATTGAATGAACGGATCAGAAATGATAAGCCTCTTGTGGATTTTGCTCTGCACGTTGCCGACAGCGAGGATCTCATAGATATGAATGCTATGGCAAAGCTTGCGGCTGATAAAAATTTCAATATCGGCAGAACAAGACTGTTTCGCTGGCTGAAAGAAATGGGAGTGCTTATGTCAAACAATCTGCCGTATCAGAGATATATTGACCGCAGATATTTTGTTGTAAAAGAGTCGGTGTTCGAGGTGGAGGGTATGAAAAAGACTTATCGGCAGACGTTTGTGACGGGAAAGGGTCAGCTTTTTATCATAGGTCTGCTGAGAAAATATTACGGAAAGGAGATGTCGTGATGTCCAAAAAGCCAAAATGTCCGCTGATAGGTCAGGACG
>NZ_JBCPGA010000070.1:0-7907 GCF_040914135.1 Ruminococcus sp. RTP21204st1_B2_RTP21204_210225
AGGGCTTTTCATACTTTCAAGGTCAGTCTGTTGACAGTAACTTCGCTAGTGTTTTTACTGTCACTACTGTCACGCTCTGATAGCTTTTGCTTATCAATAAGTTTATACTCATAGCAGAGAAATGGAAAGCGACAGACAAGTAATTTAATACAATACCTCCATTTCATTACGCATTTGATGACTTTTCTTTTTGAATAGAGAGTATGCATACACCCTTTCTTTTGCTATATTAAAATTACTTAGTATGTTATATTAAAGGTATGGCTGTGTGAGACGGAGGATATCGCAGATCACTTCAATTGATCTTTTATTATTACCGGCAACAAATTTGAAAAAAGTACAGGATTTTTTTATTTTGGTTTTATAAATTTCATATGTTTGCACAAAATTGAAATTGATAATTTGTCGAGTTTCCCTATACTTGTATAGGGGAAGTAACTGACGACTTAACAACCTTATTTGAAAAATTTTTTTTCAAGTTTGTATGATTACACAATAGCCAGAACTTTTATGACTTTTTGCTTTAGCATTTACACAAAGTTATGAGGTGGTAAAACGCCACCTCATAATTTTTATTTATGCGATAAGAATATATTTCCTTGTCTAAAATCTATTTGTTTGAGTTCTTGTACTTGCAAAAAAAGCATAATCATAAAAATGACGATAAGAATGTTGCAAATTGGTCTTAGATGTGATATACTCAATTTTGGAAAAATAAATGTTTTGACTTATTGATAGGAAGTGACAAAATGTTACCGATTTATATGGTATTAGTTGATGATGACGATGTATCAGATTTTGAGGTACTGTATAGAGAGTGTAGAAATAAAGCGTACATAATTGCTTATAAGATATTAAAAAACGAAAGTCTTGCGGAAGAATGTGTTTCAGAAGTCTTTCTTTCTGTTGCAAAGAATTTCAAAAAAGTTAACAATTTAGTTTCTTACGAACGGCATAAATATATTGTTATTAGTGTTAGGAACAAAGCTTTTAACATTCTTGCAAAAGAAAAAAATAATACATCGAATTTGCCATACGAAGATGATATTTATTTTAACGACGATAAATATTTGGAATTTGATAAGGATAAATGGTCTGATTTCATAAGGAAATTAAATAAAACTGATAGAGATATACTTTATCTTGTATGCGTCCTGGGAATGGACTATAAAGAAATTGCAGATTCGTTTGGTATCAGTTATGCAGCAGCCAAGCAGCGATATTGGACTGCTAAAAATAATCTTAAAAGAATAATTTTAAAGGAGGGGATGCTTGATGAATGAAAATTTGCAGTTTTTACAGGCATTAAAAGATGTATCTGATGAAGATTTTAATGAAGATATGAATTCGATCTCTTTAACGGGCGAACATGAATTCAGCGACAAATTCAATAGGAAAATGAAAAAGCTTATTGCAAGGCAAAAGAAGCAATATTTTAGATTTGTTAGTACAGCAGGCCGTAGAGCTGCATGCATTATATTAGCAGTGGTCGTGATATCTGCATCAGCGTTAAGTGTCGAAGCGGTTCGTAATGCAGTATATGATTTTATAATAAAAATCTTTTCGAATCACAGCGTTGTAACAACCGAAAGTGGAACGGACGACGGTTATCCGACTTCTATTGAAGAAAAATATTATATTTCAAAGTTGCCTGCCGGTTTTGAACAGACTCAATATGGTGAAACAGATAATAGTATTTCAGTTTTTTATTCAAATGGCAAAAAAGGAATTTTATTTGACCAGAATGTCAAATGTGATCATAAGATATATATGGATAATGAGCGAACGGATTTTACGAAGATCGAGATCGATGGTCAGGAATATTTGCTTTTTGAATCTGATACTGATGTGACGTGCATTTGGGATAACGGCAGGTATATATTGTCGATTTCCAGCAATCTTGACAAAGAAATTGTTATAGATTTATGCAAGTCTACAAAGTTACAAAAATAGTCTTACTAATTTGATTTTTTATTGTTATGTAGGGTAGAGAGGTCGATTTGATCTTTCTACTCTATTTTTTGTGAAAGGATAATAAAAGATGAAAAAATTATTAGCGTTACTTGTTTCTTCCATTATAGTGTGTGGAGGTGGCATATCTGTTTGCGCTGAACCTCAGTTAAGTACTCCTGTCGAAGGTGAATTTACAGAATACTATAAATACACTTCAAAAATTTATAACAGTATGACTATTTCAAATAAGACTGCTTCGTGCAAAAGTACGATAATGGGATTTTCAGATAAGACAACTAAAGTGGTTGTTACACATACACTAGAGAAAAAGAGTGGAAAATGGTGGATAGATGTTACAAGCTGGTCTAAAACTTTCAACACATATACAGCAATATATTCCACGTCTAAATCATCGTTAAGCAGCGGTACATACCGCCTTAAAACAGTCGCAAAGGTCTATAAAGGCTCTGCCTATGAAACCATAACTATTTACAGCAAAACAGCGTCATGCTAAAATAATAGGCTGTGCACAGAAAGGAAAGGTGATTCAATGCAGTAATAAAATTTATATAATCCAAAATCAAAAAACAAAACATTGACATTCAAATATTTGGATGTTATAATAAGAAAGGACGTTTAATATGAAAAAGATCGTAAAAAGGATCGCAGCTATGGGTGCTGCTGTTATGATGATGAGTTCTATGGCTATTGGGGCTAGTGCATATAATTCCGGAGATACATATTCAAGTGCGACGTGGACAATAAGTGCAAAATACACACAAAGCACTAAATCTATAACCAAGACTCTTAAAGCTGGCAATAAAGTTAAGATCAACAACGGTACAACAAAGAATGTTATTATAGCAAGTTGGACTGGGCAAGATGAGGTGCTCTATTCTAATGTTACGTTTAGTTCACCAAATGGCAGCAATAAAGTAACGATAGATAAAAGAGACAATTATGAGTATTTTATAACGATGACATCGTCATATAAACCAACAGCAGAAGTGAAGAATAAAATCACACTCAATAATTATGATGAGGATGATATAAAAGCTTCAGGATACACAAGAACGCCTAAATAATGTGCTATGGCTGCTGCTTGTCGGCAGCCATTTTTATAAAAGGAGCAACGATGAAAGAAATATTTAAGATATTTGTACTTCTTGTGATGATATGTACGTTTACAGCCTGTGCAGCAGGCGGTAAAACCAGTGATACAAAAGATATCAGCATAAAGCTTGAGAGCTTTTCTGATGTAAAAAAAGATATTTTGTCAACTGATACAGAGTATGAAAATATTTCTGTACCGACTGAAACACTTCAAGCCTTGGCAAATGATCTGCCGGAAAAGGCTGAACTCGCTGACCTAAAGCAGGTGAACGATCGTGAGCAGTGTTTCGGTAAAATAAGGCCGCTGTTTATTTCCGACAAGGACTATAAGAAAGAGTATTATCAGGGCTTTGACAGTTCTTTTCCTGCCGGCAACGTTTATGATGACACAACGTACTATTTAAATGTTGCATCAAATGGAGGCATCGGATTTCTTTCTAAAGAATCTGCCTATGACTGTGAAACGATAAAAACAGTTTTTGTAGACAGACCCTATGAAGACGAAGAGTATGTTCTTGGCGGACAGACGTATAAACTCAGTCAGGGCGTTGAGTATGTAGACGGCTTTTTGCAGGCTTTGACCGACAGCGGATTTGGAAATATGAAAATAGCTTACGTTGATGTATTGAAATACGATCAGGAAAATGCTCTGCTTTTTCATATTCAAAGAACCGTCGATGGAATCGCCCTGAACGATTTCTTTTATAGCGACGGGGATTTTGATGAATATCCGTATTTTGGAGCAAAGCTGTATATGACCGCTCCAAACACCGTAGGAGAGTTCTTGGGAGATCATGGCTTTTGCGAGCTTGACGGCTCTGCGGAAAGTGTCGATAAATGCGTTACCTTAGAAAGTGCTTTAGATATATGTGAAAATACACTTGCGGCAAATCATAAATATACAGTCAATAAAATAGACCTCGGATATATGCAGAATGTTGTTAAAGCAAACGGTGAACCATGGAACAAGGATAGCGACGGACAGTTCTATTTTCAAGGTGATACAAAATATAAAACAGAGCTTGGCTGGTTTATATGGCTCGACACCACCACAGACAATGAACGAATGGTATTTGTCAATGCTCTGAATGGAGAAGCTTTGGTACTGTTCAACAATGCAGATGTTTCGGAAAACTGAGGATAGAACATGAATTTCAATAAGTGTCTGAAAACACAGCTTTATAAAATGCTCATCAGCCCTGTGCCTGTAATATGTGCCATTATGATATTTGGCTTGTGCTGTATAACAAATGTTTACACCGATGCAGACGGCGGAAAAGGCTATTCAGTATTGACCATACTGCTTTTGCGTGACCCCACAGAGGCTGTTGAAGGAAATTCTGTCGTTCGTGAAAATATCATTCGTGCAGCTATGAGCAGCTGGCTGATAATGTTTTCGCCTGTTGTATGCGTTCTGCCGTTTGTTAAAAGTGTTTCAGCAGAGAACAGCTCGTTAAAGCGGTTTGAAATGCAACGCAGCGGAAAAATTGCTTTTGCTGCATCAAGACTTGTGTCGGCGGTGCTTACTTCAGCGGCGGTACTTTGTCTGGGATACGGGCTTTTTGTGATATTTACAGTAATTATGTTTCCGTCTGTTATGGATACGAACAGTCATTCAGCTGCGGCAGTGCTTCATTCAATGAGTATAGGCTGCTTTTATTTGAGCCGAATGGCAGGTGCTTTTATAATAGGAGCGTTAAGTGCATTGCCTGCATATATCATCTCTGTTTTCAGCAGAAACAAATATATGATGACTTGCATACCGTTTATGTTCTTTTATTTTTACAACACTCTTATAAACAGACTTTCAAAAGGGTTTTCCGCCAATGTCGGAAAGATCGTCAGCTTATTTTCATTCAACGGGATATTCCGAGCCATAGAAAACGGCATGACTGTGTATGTGATCTTAGCCGCAGCCGTATTGATGATACTTGCGGCGATAATTGGCGTCAGCTTCTTGCAAAGGAGGTATGACTGTTGTGAGTAAAACAAGAATAAGGGCGGTATGGGGGACGGCACAAAGTGAATATATCAAATGGATATGCAGTTCAAGAATGTTGATATTTCTATGTGCATTGATATTCATAGATCAATTTGCCGTAAAGCCGTTAGTTGAGATATCAAAACAAACAGGCGTTAAACTTGGTCTGTTTGAGCCGTTTATTGCAATAACCAATTCAGACGTACTGCTGATGATAATGCCCATAGTTTTTATTACGCTTATAGGAGATTTTCCTAAAAACGATGGAAATATGCTGTTTTGCGTGCAGCGCACATGGCGTGTTAATTGGCTGCTTGGGCAAATGCTTTTTCTTGTTATGTCTTCACTTACATTTATGCTTGGAGTTATACTCAGCACGTTTCTTGCGGCGGCAGGTTATTTGCAATGGAGCGAACAATGGTCGGCAACAGTCACAGATTACAGCAGGCTCTTTCCCGAGAACGCCGATAGCGTTGCTGCAAATCTTATTCCTGAAAATCTTTACTACCAATATGTACCGCTGCGGTCGGCAGGCAATTCTGCGGTGCTGATATTTCTGCTGTTGTTGGTGTGCGGTCTTATTATGCTCGTTTTTGCAGAGCTTAGGCAAAAGCTTCTGGGTGTAGGCATAAATGTCTTTTTACTTCTGGCAGGCGGTGCGGCAATATACCTTGAAACGCCGATACGCTGGGCTTTTCCGTGTTGTAATGCCATAGTGAAAACGCATTTTACAAAGTTCTTCAGGCAGCAGATATATGAAATATCTTATTCCTACATATATTTCTTTTCAATCATAGTATCTTTGATCTTGCTGTCATTAGTTTTGCTACGGAAAACTAATTTTCTGACGGCTGGGGAGGAATGATAATGGATATCATAGGAGTTAGCAACGTGTGTCTTACTCTTGGCAAAACGGAGATACTAAAGCATATAAATGTGTCCTTTGAGGAGGGCAAGATACACGGACTTATCGGCAGAAACGGCAGCGGAAAGACAATGCTTATGAAGTGCATATGTGGTTTTATCAAGCCCACGAGCGGTGAGATTATCGTTGACGGCAAGAAGGTCGGAAAGGACGTTGATTTTCCGAAAGATATGGGAATTATCATTGAAACACCGGGGTTTATCCCATACTATTCAGGCTACAAAAATCTCAAGCTGCTTGCAGGGCTCAACAACAAGATCGGCAAAGAGGAGATAAAAAGCAGTATGAAACAGGTGGGGCTTGACCCTGACTTAAAGCGACACGTCCGCAAATACAGTCTAGGTATGCGGCAGCGTTTGGGACTTGCACAAGCCATTATGGAAAATCCGAAGATACTCATTCTTGACGAGCCTTTCAATGGTCTTGACAAGGACGGCGTAAAAGAAATGCGTGAATATCTGCTCAGCTACAAAGAACAGGGCAAGACTATTCTTATATGCTCACACTCTGCGGAGGACATCTCAGTGCTGTGCGATACTGTGCATGAAATGGATAAGGGATATATAACTCAGATCGAAATGTAGAAGTTCATTAATTTTAGTGATTGCGGAGGTAAAATATGTCGTTAAAATATCATCAGCTTGATAGTTCTGTTGAGAAACAGATAAAGGAAAATATATCAAAGGGAATATTGAGTCCATACAGATTTATGGACGAAAATGCTGTGCGAAGAAATATGGAAAAGGACAAAAATAGCGTTCTTCGTCCGTCTTTTGGACGTGATATAGAGAAAATTCTTCATTTGCCTTTGTACAACAGATATAACGATAAAACGCAGGTGTTTTCATTCTACAACAATGATGATATCACAAGACGAGGCCTGCACGTTCAGCTTGTGTCACGGATAAGCCGAAATATTGGAAGAATGCTTGGCCTTAATCTTGATCTGATAGAGGCTATCGCACTTGGGCACGATGTTGGACACACACCTTTCGGCCACGCAGGAGAACGTTATCTTAGTGAGCTTTTGCAGAAAGAAACCGGACGGCATTTCAATCATAATGTTCACAGTACACGTGTTCTTGATATTTTGTACAGGCGTAATATAAGTTTACAGACACTAGACGGGATATTGTGTCACAATGGTGAATTTGAGCTTAATGAATATCGCCCCAAAAAGGGTTTGACATTTGAGCAATATGACAATAATGTTGAGCTCTGTTATACTGAGGGTGGAGAGGCAATAAAAAAACTTGTTCCGTCAACGTTAGAGGGCTGTGTAGTAAGGATCTGCGATATTATAGCCTATATCGGTAAAGACAGGCAAGATGCGATAACGGCAAAAATATTATCGGACGATTCAATGTTTTCATCTGAATTTATTGGCAGCAAAAATGCTGAGATGATAAATAATCTTACTGTTGATATTGTAAACAACAGCTTTGGAAAAGACTGCATTATTTTAAGTGAGCAAGCGTTTAATGATCTGAAAACGGCGAAAAAAGAAAACTATGAATACATATACAAGAATGAAAAAATTGAAGGTCAATATAACGAAATAATAAAGCCAATGTTCAATGAGTTGTACTATAAACTGCTTGATGACGTTAAAAGTAAAAACATAAATTCGTGTATATACAAACATCATATCAACGCAATACAGAAAAGCTGCCAGTATTATGAGGACTGGGATTATATTTCTGAAGAACCGAATCAGATAGTTGTGGATTATATTGCCTCTATGACTGATGACTATTTTATAGGGCTGTATCGTTTGCTGTTTCCTGAAAGTGACAAGGCCATTGAATATCATTCGTATTTTGAAACATAATTTATTTTCACCAACGTTACTCCACCCTCAGGTGCTAGTGATCGCAAGGTCATGTGGGTTCAAGTCCCGTCATCCGCACCACGAAAAGCTCGATTTTATCGGGC
>NZ_JBCPGA010000071.1:0-7846 GCF_040914135.1 Ruminococcus sp. RTP21204st1_B2_RTP21204_210225
GTTACAGAAACTATACCAAAGACTTCACACAAATATGCTGACACGGTTGTTGCACCTACTTGCACTACTGACGGCTATACACTCCACAAGTGTTTTGTTTGCGGTACTTCATATAAGGATAGCACAACAAAAGCAACAGGTCACAGCTACGGAAATTCTGTTGTAACAAAACAACCGACCTGCACATCAGAGGGTACAAAAACAAAGACTTGCACAAAGTGCAATGCGACAGTTACAGAAACTATACCAAAGACTTCACACAAATATGCTGACACGGTTGTTGCACCTACTTGCACTACTGACGGCTACACTCTCCACAAATGTTCTGTTTGCGGCACTTCATACAAGGGCAACACAACAAAAGCAACAGGTCATAGCTACGGAAATTCTGTTGTAACAAAACAGCCGACCTGCACATCAGAGGGTACAAAAACAAAGACTTGCACAAAGTGCAATGCGATAGTTACAGAAAAGCTTCCTGCAAAGGGTCACACTGCAGTTACCGACAAGGGCTACCCTGCTACTTGCACCACCGCAGGCAAAACAGACGGCTCACATTGCTCAGTTTGCAATACTGTTATCAAGGTTCAGACAGTGATAAATGCCACAGGTCACAAGTCAAGCGGTTGGATAGTCGACAAGGCGGCTTCTATCGGAGTTAAAGGCTCAAAGCACAAGGAATGTACAGTCTGCAAGAAAGTTCTTGAAACGGCTGAAATTCCTGCACTTTCAAGAATTAGTATCTCAAAGGCAAGCGTGACACTTTCCACTTCGACCTACGCTTATGACGGCAAGGCAAAGAAGCCTGGTGTAACGGTCAAGCTAAACGGCAAAACTTTGAAGAATGGTACAGATTACACAGTTTCCTATTCAAACAACACCAAGGTAGGAACAGCAAAGGTCACTATCACAGGCAAGGGCAATTACACAGGCTCAGTTTCTAAGACCTTCAAAATCAAAAATAACTTCAAGAAAGCCACAGTTTTGGGCATTTCCACAAAGGCTTTCACTGGCAAGAACATCACGCAAAGCATTACTGTTAAATACAATGGCAAAACGCTGAAAAAAGGCACTGACTATACAGTTTCCTACTCAAGCAACAAGAGCATAGGCACTGCCACAGTAAAAATCGCAGGAAAAGGCTCTTATACAGGCACTATCACAAAGACATTCAAGATAAATCCTGCCAAGCAGGAGATACAGAAGCTCACAGCTAAGAGCAAGGCATTCTTTGTGGATTGGGCGCAGAAAGGTTCTGCTACTGGATACGAGATACAGTACGCTACAAACTCTAAGTTTACAAGTGCAAAGAAAGTTACCATAACAAACAACAAGACTGACAAGGCCACTGTTTCAAAGCTTTCAGGCAAAAAGAAATATTACGTTCGTGTTCGTTCTTACACAACTGTAAAGGGTACTAAGTATTATGGTGCTTGGTCGGCTTCAAAGAGTGTGACTACAAAGAAGTAATTTTATATGAGAACAGCGTATCGCAGGGGGCTGCGGTACGCTGTTTTTTTACTTTGATATTGCAGTTTGAGACCTCAAAAATTATTCTTTTCCTAGTCTTTCAGAAACTTCAAGCACCAATCGTTGGTCTTTTTCCGAAAGTTTCGATACGCTCTCAACTATTTTCTGCGTTAGTGCAGGATTTTTGCTGCCATCGTCGAAAAACTGCTTCGGAGTGACTTCAAGATACTCGCAAATGGCAAGAAATTCACCAAGGGACGGCATCGTCCGTCCTGACGATATGCTTTGGATATATCCCTTACTGTGACCGAGTGCAAGGCTCATCTTGTATTCGGACACATTTTTTTGCAATCTAAGCTGCGTAATTCTGTTGCTGATATCCTTTTCCGTCATTTTCATTCTCCCTCCGTCGATTTGTATCACTATACCTATTATAATATATATAATGTGACGATATTACCGCTTATATTAGTATTATTTCTTGACATATACCGCTAGAAAGGGTTATAATGTAAAAGTAAACTAATTTTAAACGGACATACCTTTGTCTGGCAATTATGCTATACTGAAAGCAAGATAAAACGACAAAATACGATGATCTGCCGCACCAATAATTTGACATTTTTGGTTAAAATAAAAAAATATTCTTCGAAAACGTTATACTAAGCAGCCAGCTTAACAAATTCAAAATCAAATGTGGTATAATTGTAAGAAAGAGGGGTAATAAAATGGAAAATGAACGTTTAGACAGAGTACTTGAAATATTTTATCGGCTTTTGCACGGCGAGGTCGTTTCTAACAAGCTTATTGCGGAGGAGTATGGGATATCATCCAAAAGCGTCAGTCGTGACATTGCAAGGATAAACGATTTTCTTGCGGAATACAGGGAGCTTATGCAAAATGCCGAGGTCACATATTCGCACAAGGACAGGGCTTACATACTTAAAAGCGACGAGTTTCTGAAAAATCAGGAGCTTTTTGCCTTGGTAAAAGTGATACTCGGGGCACGTTGTTTCAGCAAAGAAGATATGATATTCATTGTATCTAAGCTGAGAAAGTTTACCACTGCCAATGACCGAAAGCTTCTTGATGAGGTGATACGCAGGGAGATATATCATTATCACGAGGTGCGCTCTGACTGCGACAGCGTGATAAACAATCTTTGGCGTCTTGTGCAGTGCATTGATGGTAAGAAGGTCATTTCGGTGACATATCTGAAAATGGACAGGAGCGAAGTTGTTAGGAAGCTGAAGCCTGCGGCGACAATGTTCAGCGAATATTATTTTTATCTTATCGCATATGCGGCAGATGATACCCAGTACAAGGCGAGGTATTTCCGCATTGACAGGATAAAAAATATTGTTGAGCACAGGGAGAATTTCCAGCTTGATCGTGAGCACAGCTTTGACGAGGGCGACCTGCGTGAGAAAAATCAGTTTATGTTTCCAGGGGACAACGTGCGGATAACCTTTGAGTTTTCGGGGCTGTCTTTGCAGGCTGTTCTTGACAGGCTGCCCACCGCAAAAGTCATTGAGCAGAACGGCACAAAGAGCGTTATCACTGCCGAGGTCAACTACGGCAGGGGGATAATAATGTACCTGCTCTCCCAAGGCTCGTGGGTAAAAGTCTTTGAGCCAAAACCGCTGGTGGAGGATATGCTGGCAGAGATCAGGGCGATGGGGGAAAGGTATGAGGAGAAATGATTTTACAGCGGTAATAATTAACTATTAAATACAAAGATCAGGTTAGGATGTATAATATGAGTGAAATATTGAAATTAGAAAATGAGGGACTTGCCGTTGAATTTGAAGTCATACCGGCCGTAAGTGAAACTGACATTAAGCAGAGCGGCTATGACATCGACGCTGCGATAAAAGATATAGATAATTGTCTAAACATCACAAATAAAAAAATCGAAGCTCTTAATTCCGAAATAGATAGGCTTACTAATCACGCTGACGGAATGGATTATATTGTGGCAGTTGTAAGCGGAATATTAGCAGGAGCAATTGATTCTATATGGGTTGGAGATTTTTCATTAGATCGTGCAAATGAATATGGTGATAATAAAGTAAATAACTTTGTGATTAAAATTGCACAAAAAGCGGGTTATACAGGTGATGATCTTAATGGTGCAGTAAAATATCTTGAAAAGAATTATGCCATCGTTGCCGATAAAGCTACAAATGATTTCGGCGGAGGTTTACAGCACCATTTACGAGATTTCTCACATCACCCAACACTTATAGGTTTATTTTTCTCTATGCTTACTCAGTTTACACATAAATTATATGGCACAGACGTAGCCGGACACTTTAAAGTGGTTGAAGTGTCTCAAGCAGACCTGATCTTGATCGGTAAGAATTTGCCTGAGAAAATTACATTTGGATTGATCAACTGGTTTTTTCATATGATAAGCGATATGGCTGGCTCATCTTCTTCGATCAGCAAAGGTAATACCGGAACTGGTTTGCCCGGTCCTTTAGTTTCATTTTTAAAGGAAATATCGGCACTTCCAATATTCCGTAAACTTGATGATAATGGATATAAGAAGTTTTCTGTTTGGATATCTAAACTCTTTAACGGAACATTGCTTGCAAAAAAAGATGAAAACGGGAAAATAATAGAAGCTGTAAAATTTGATCTGAGGACTGAAATAGGCGTTGCCAATGAATTAAAAAGGCAAGCTGTTCCAGTGATTATAAACGAATGCATTGTTCGTGGTTTTTATTTTATAAGAAGATTATGCAATGAAATAAAATCAAAGGATATCAGGTCATTTGATGAAATGTCACGAGTTGATTGGAAAGCAACTTTACCATTCAAAAATCGCACTATAGTGCGTATGCTTACAATCTCAACTGGAACGTTTATGGCTTTTGATTTAATTGACGCTGCAATAAGATCAGCGGCAAAGTCAGGCGGTAATGCAGCAGTTTTTGCAAAAGAGTTTATTCTCAAAGTGAATTTTGTAGGTGTGGGCAGATTTGCTATTGCCGCTGGCACGGATATCGGTATGGGCATAAAACGAAATAAACTTAGGAATGAGCGTATGCAGCTCTATACAACAAGTATTAGATTACTAAATGCCAAGGTATATTATTGTGAAGCAAATATGTGGATAGCAGCCGAGGATGCAGGAAAGAGTATCGAAGAAGCATATCAGGTAATGATCGTGTCTGTAGAACGCTATCAAGAAAGTATACAACAAATTTCAGAAGATATGAAAAAATTAGATAAACTTATACCAGAAGCTGAAAAGAATAACCCAGGACTTACAGATGATATTTATGACATCTTGAAGTGGGGATAATAAAAAAGGAGTGTTACATATGAGTAATGAACTTGAAATTTTTAAGGTCAATCAATCTGAACTTCCAAACATCATTACAGATCAATGGCGTGATATACAAGGTTTGGAAGATAAGGTGAAGAAGTCTGTTAAAATGGCTCAGACTGCAAAAACTTCTGCTGACAGGGCTTATGGCAAATCAGCAGGTTTGGGACACAAAAAAGAAGCTATTGAATCTTTGCAGGAAGCTTCTGTTGATCTTGCAGAATCACAAGTACAGGTCGTTGAGGCACAACAACTTTCTTTTGAATATCAGAAGAAGCTAAGCGAGATAACCAAGTATCTGTTTGCACTTGGCGTAAGTAATATAGCTGCCAACAGGACAGTTGTTCGTGAATTGGAGTTAAAGCTGAGAGGTGCTTCAGAGGGGGAGCTTTCCGACTTGGCAAGAAAAGAAGTTCTGAGCGTTATATCCCAGTTGAAAGCTCAGGAAGATATGATGAATAAGCAAAAGCAAATGTCTGAAACGTTAAAATCACAGGATAAAACGATATCAGAACATCAAAAGAAAGCGGAACATCACGATGAAGTCCTTGCAAAAATGGCGCAAAAAGACAAAGAACAAGACCTGACGCTATCTAAACACACTAAAAAAGATCTTGAACATGATCGTCTTTTAGCTGAAAGAAAACAGAAAGACGAGGAGCAGGACAAATGGCTTTCTGAGCAGGCTGAAAAAGACCTTGAACATGACAGACTCTTGGCGGAAAGAAAACAAAAAGACGAAGAACAGGACAAATGGCTTTCTGAGCAGGCTAAAAAAGATCGTGAACATGACAATCTCTTGGCGGAAAGAAAACAGAAAGACGAAGAACAGGACAAATGGCTATCCGAACAGGCAGAAAAGGATCGTGAACACGATAGACTCTTAGAGGAAAGAAAGCAGAAAGATGAAGAACAAGACAGCAAGCTTTTGGAACATCAGGAATCATTAGACGTAATTATGGAAAGAGATAAATCCCAGGATAAAGCCATAAATAAACTTACAGATGAAAACAAAAAGCTTATGAAACTAGTCGAAGACCTGACAGCAACCAAAAGTGATAAAAAAGCAACTATTATTTCATACATAGTTGCTGGAACATCATTGCTTTTGTCAATTGTTCATTTCTTTATTTGATCATAAACTATATTACTTACTTATTTTAAACACTTTGTTTTCCATAACCACCCATCCTGTATAGTAACCGTCAAATCCTCCGCACCCTCCCCCAAAAAAAAATCAGACCCTGCAAGGAATCACCGTCCCTGCAGGGTCATATTCATTCATTGTCTTTGAATTTAAAATTTTTGTATACATACCTGATCATATTGTATTTGATCTCAGCTTTATTCAGCCCAAGGCAATAATATCGTTCCCGCTGGCTTTGAAAACAGCTCCGTCAGATATTTCTCTGCGTCAAGTCCATTCGTCTGAGCCGTTGAAATAAGTGAATATAGTGCGGAACTTGCTTTGGCTCCGTTGGCTGTGTTGCTGAAAAGCCAGTTTTTTCTGCCGATGGCAAACGGCATTATCGCATTTTCTGCCCTGTCGTTGTCTATGGGAACATCTCCGTTTTCTAGAAATGTGTAAAGATATTTTTTCTCATTGACATTTCACTGACTGGGCGGTATCCGCAAAGCCCTCTGCAAGCTCCGTCAAGAAGGTGGTGACTTATACTGTGAAGTGTGGGGACACGCTCTCGGCTATAGCTCAACGCTGCAAGACTACTGTTGTGAAGCTTGTCAAGGACAATGGTATCAAGAATCCGAACATCATTTACGCAGGACAGAAAATTAAAATCAAGTAGGTAGTAAGACAGCCGACAAGGGTTATTCCTTGTCGGCTGTTTTCATATCTTCATCTATTAACTTGTTAATGTACCCGTTGATACTCATGCCCTTACTTTCTGCATAGGCTTTTAGTTCTTCTCTCCTGCCTTTCTTGACAACTAAACTTATTCTGTCATATGCCTTTTCATTATATAGTCTTTTACTGGCTGTTGATGTTTTACCACTCATAGTTGCACCTCCTTATTCTATATTATAGCATACTTGAAGCACTTACGCAAGTATGCTATAATAATATCATCAAAGAACGAAAGGAGTGAAACCAATGGGTAAGAAAAAGAAAAAGCGGCTCAAAAGAGCCGCCGCTTAGATAATGAAGCCCTCGCAAAGCTACTCATTATCAAAGCAATTTTAGAACTCGCTGAAAGTTTACTGAAGCTTATCGACAAGCTTACAGACTAACAGCATTCCGCAAGAGAGCCGAAAGGCTCTTCGCTGCGGATATTATATCACACAAAAGGAGAAATGTCAAATGAAGATCATAAGCATTATTCTTAATGTGGCTGAGATAGTTATTCTTATAGCCGCCATAATCGTATTTTTCAGAAAAAAGTGATTAAATATTCGGAGGTAAAAACATGAAAGTTACAGTACAGAAGATACGTTGCGGTCGGAGAAAGTATATCAGATAGTAGTTCAGCCGTATCAGGGTGATCTGAGGCGGCTGTTTTTGCGTACACGAATTATACACGATAAAGCTGAATTGTAAATATATGCTTGTGAAATGCGGAACAAATGAAACGGCTTAAATGATGTAAATGCGTGGTTTACAAGCAATTTTATAAAGCAATAAAAAGTGGAGTGAAGTGGTATATTTAATCTCTCCATCTCCGCCAGTCACTCGCCGTGACGGGCATTGTCCGTCATGGCTTTTTTTGTTATCAAACTTCAGTCCCGCTCAATAAGTTTGTTTGTAAACTTTACAAAGTAGGGGGCGTGCCCCTGCACCCAATCCGCTATCATTTATGGTAGCGGATTTTTTCGCCCCCGCCCATAGGTATGATACGCTGGGAGGGGTTTGATGCTCGCCGTGACGGGCATTTTATGTACTCATGCCCCTTGTGCATATGTGCTAAGCCCGCAAGATCGCAATTGTATGTAATGTCGAAAAGGTGCATATTGTAGGTTTGTCAATCATATTGGACACTATTATTAAGAAATTCGATAGGCGAAAACCATTTGAGGGGACGCATA
>NZ_JBCPGA010000072.1:0-7010 GCF_040914135.1 Ruminococcus sp. RTP21204st1_B2_RTP21204_210225
GCGACCGGAATGGGGCTCGAACCCACGACCTCTAGCGTGACAGGCTAGCGTTCTAACCAGCTGAACTACCCGGCCATATGAGCGGACTTTATAAGTCCGCTTGGTGGGAACAACAGGGCTCGAACCTGTGACCCTCTGCTTGTAAGGCAGATGCTCTCCCAGCTGAGCTATGCTCCCGTTAGCTGTCGTTTTGAGTTGTATCTCTCAGCGACGATATTTATTATACACTATCCAAAGCCATTTGTCAAGAGTTTTTTGAAATTTCTCAAAAAAAGTTTAAGTCCGCAAACGCTTTATTATCGGGCATTTGAATAGTGTACATAAAATATTCATTAAATATTATTCTTTTATTAACCCTAAAATCTCCTCAGGAGTAAAGTGATATTTCTTATCGCAGAAGTGACACTCAACGTCAGTACCACCGTCTTTAGAAAGATCTTCAAGTTCTGCCCTGCCTAAAGATATAAGAGCATTCTCTACTCTCTCCCTTGAACAATCACATCGATAATTAACCTCAAAATCATCAAGAACGTTCGGTTCAAGACCCTCCAAGGCTTTCATTGCAATAGCTTCTGTGGTCATACCACCACATATAAGCTTTGTTACAGACTCCATTCCGTTTATATTCTTCTCTATCTGATCTATAGCTGACTCAGGTGCAAACGGCAAAAGCTGAATAAGAAATCCACCAGCACAATTCACTGTCAGATCTGGATTTACAAGTACGCCAAGAGCGCAGACGCTTGGCACCTGCTCACTGACGGCAAGATAGTTAGTTATATCCTCTGCTATTTCGCCTGAAACAATAGGCACTTGTCCGCAGTACGGCTCTTTAAGTCCCATGTCCTTGACCACACTAAGCGTACCATTAGAGCCTACAGCCCCTCTGACATCAAGCTTGCCTTTATCGTTAAGCGGCAGTTCCACCACTGGATTTTGTACATATGCCTTAACATTTCCCATGCTGTCAGATACGCATATAAGCGCACCTGTAGGACCGTCACCGTCCATTTTTACAGTAATAGAATCATCTTTGCCTTTAAGTCCAAATCCCATGAGCGAAGTACCCATAGCAAGTCTGCCAAGTGCCGCCGTGACCACAGCGGAAGTTTTATGTATCTCCTCAATGCGTGAAACAATATCCTTTCCGTCGATAGCACTGCACACAACGGAAGCGTCTTTACTTATAACTCTAACTATTCTACCCATAAAATCACCCTCTGTTTATTCTCCTGCACACATAAAGAACTCTCTGCGTTTTATCATTAACTGGTGAGTCCTCAAAACCGTCATACTTTCCTATAAGCTCAAAATCATTTGACTTTACAAGCTCGCTCAAAAACTCGTCCGTATATATCCTCTCTGTGAAATCCTCGCTAAAACGACAATAAGAGCCGTCCTCCTGCTCCTCAAAGAAGTCAAGATATATGCTCACGCTGTCATCATCATTGAGCTCATTCTGCCATGCACAGAAAAGCCCATCAAGATCATAGCAGAACGCATTGTCTGCAAGGATCACTCGGTGCTTGTACACAGTATTTACATCAAATATGAAAAGTCCACCTTCGCAGGTAAATTTTGATACACACTCAAAAGTCTTTCTGACAGCTTCCTCATTTTCAAGGTGGTTTATGCTGTCAAGAACACAAACAACAGCATCAACTGCGCCATACAGATCAAGCTCAGTCATATCCTGCATAAGATACTGTATGTTCAGACCGCTTTCATAGCGCTTATCCATGGCTTCTTCCAGCATTTGATCCGACAGATCAACGCCTACCACATCATAATCAAGACGTGCAAGTGCTTCACTGAGCGAACCCGTGCCGCAGGCAAGGTCCAAAACAACCTCATGCTCTGAACTGTATCGTTTTATAAGCTCATGACACCGTGCCGCAATTTTTCCGTAATCGACATTCTCTGTAAGCTTATCATAGTAACAGGCAAATCTGCCGTATCCGCTCATTACTTATCTTCCTTCTTATCCAATCTGTCAAAAACGATATTATATCCGCCTGAGCCGTCATAAGAAAGCGAGCGGTTCACACGGCTTATAGTTGCCGTTGAAGCACCTGTTTCGTTTACTATATCGCTGTAAACATGATCCTTTGTAAGCATTTTTGCAACCTGAAAACGCTGCGAAAGTGCTTTCAGCTCAGGTATAGTGCAAAGATCTTTAAAAAACAGCCTGCATTCCTCGACAGTTTCAAGACAAAGCACTGCTTCATAAAGATCGTCTAAATTTTTGATCTCAAGTTTCTCTTTCATGAAAAAAATCTCCTTTACGTTTCATGGTGTAAAGTGTTAAACCATAAATATATTTTAACACAAGTCATGAAAAATGTAAAGGAGAATTATGAATTTTTTGTTTACTTACTCTTAATTTTTTCTTCTATTAGGCGTTAGAAAACCGCCGAATGATTTCGGCTCATCAGAAATATCCTCTTTATCATCGTAATATTCCTCTTCTTCGTCCTCTGTATCGCTTTCTAGTTTCTCTGGTGGCGTTATCTCAGCCCCCTCGGATATATCGTCTATTATTGCCCTCAGTTCATCTACGCCCTCTCCTGTGATAGCAGAGAACTCCACACAGGTGATGTCCTCAAAGCATGGTATCTCTGTCTTGAAAGCTTCCATACGTGCTTTTCTGGCGTTAGGCTTGAGCTTATCTGCCTTGGTGAACACGATTATAAATGGTATCTCAGCGTCAATAAGATAATTTATCATCATCAGATCGTCTTTGCTAGGCGGATGACGCATATCCACAAGCTGAAAAACAAGTGCAAGCTGTCTGCTGCCGTCGTCAAGATAGCCGCCTATAAGACTGCCCCACTGTCTTTTCTCGGACTTTGATACGCTGGCATAGCCATATCCAGGCAGATCAACGATATATATATTCTCCACCGAAAAGAAGTTTATTGTAACAGTTTTACCCGGCATAGAGCTTACTCTCGCCAAGTTTTTTCTGTTAAGAAGCTTGTTTATCAGCGACGACTTTCCCACATTCGACCTGCCGGAAAAGGCAAATTCAAGTCTGTCAGACTTGGGTATCTGCGAGAATTTTCCAAAGGAAGTATAAAATTCTGCTTTGTTATAATTCATAGGCGCCCTTTCTATACCGTTAATTTTTTTCGCTCCGGCTCGTTCTTGCTTAGGAGTTCAAGCGGAACATTATTTTTGCTGTTTGGAACAAGTGCAACGTCAAGCACATCCTGAATAGTCTTTGCGAACACGAACTCGCAACAAAGCTTTACTGTATCGTCAACGTCATCAAGATCGCCCTTATTAGCAAAAGGCACAATAATAGTCTTTACCCCCGCCTTGTATGCAGCCATAGTCTTTTCACGGAGACCGCCTATAGGCAGTACTTTGCCGCTAAGAGTTATCTCGCCTGTCATAGCAACGTCACTGCGTACTTTTATATTACCCAATGCAGAGATGATGCCCGTTATCATGGTAACACCTGCAGATGGACCGTCCTTAGGCACAGCACCCTCGGGAGCGTGTATATGCAAATCTTTTTTCTCGTAAAAGTCTTTATCGATGCCATATTTGTCAGCAACGCTTCTGCAATAGCTTACGGCAATCTTTGCAGACTCCTTCATAACGTCGCCAAGTGAGCCTGTAAGCTCTATTCTGCCCTTTCCGTCAAGTACAAGGACTTCCAAAGGCATGACAACTCCGCCCACTGACGTCCATGCCAGACCATTTACAGAGCCAACAGCATCTTTGTCTGATACAACATCAGGGAGATATTTCTCATGACCAAGATATTTTTCAAGATTATCCGCCTTGAAAGTAACTTTCTTAACGCCGTCTTCAACTATTTCCTTAGCAGCCTTTCGGCAAAGCGAGCCTAACTGTCTTTCAAGATTTCTCACGCCAGCCTCTCTTGTGTAGCTGTCTATAAGCTTATAGATAGCATCATTGCAGATGCGTATCTGAGATGCTTTAAGACCATTCTTACCTTCCTGCTTTTTAATAAGATGTTCCTTTGCAATATGGAACTTCTCCTCCCTAGTATAGCTAGACAACTCTATGACCTCCATACGGTCGAGAAGAGGTGCTTGAACAGTATCGAGAGTATTTGCAGTTGTAATAAACAGCACATCACTTAGATCAAATGGCACTTCAATATAATGATCTCTGAAAGCATTGTTCTGCTCGCTGTCAAGAACCTCAAGCATAGCAGACGATGGATCGCCCCTGAAATCATTGCTCATCTTGTCTATCTCATCAAGAAGAACGACAGGATTTTTACTTCCTGCAAGCTTCATGGCATTCATTATTCTTCCTGGCATTGCACCAACATACGTCTTTCTGTGACCTCTGATATCACTTTCGTCCTTAACACCGCCCAATGAGACCCTTACAAAGTTTCGATTAAGTGCTCTAGCGACAGACTTTGCCACTGAAGTTTTGCCAACGCCTGGAGGACCAACAAGACAGAGGATCTGCCCCTTGACATCAGGAGTAAGCGCTCTTACTGCAAGATTTTCAAGTATTCTATCCTTGACCTTTGCCATGCCATAGTGATCCTTGTCAAGTATCTGCTTTGCCTTTTTAACGTCTGTCCTATCCTTTGTGACAGCATTCCACGGCAATGCAAGCACTGTGTCGAGATAATTTCTCAGCACAACACCCTCCTGTGACATCATACCCATCTTGGAAAGCTTCCTGACCTCGCCCATAAGCTTATCACGAACTTCTTCGGACAATACAAGTGAATCTATCCTATGTGTGTACTCATCGATCTCATTTACATCTGAGCCGTCTTCATTTTCACCCAACTCATTCTGTAACGCCTTGATCTGCTCACGAATATAGTATTCGCGCTGACTTTCTTCTATCTGCGAATGGACCTGACTATGTATCCTTCTTTCAAGAGATAAAACATTGGTCTCTCGTGAAAGTATAGTGACCATAAGAATTAGCTTATCTGAAACAGATGGGGCTTCAAGAAGCGACTGTCTGTCAGTAAAAGCTAATGGAATATTAAATGCCAAACTTTCAAAAAGTTGAACAGGCGTTTTAGAACCAAGTATCTGGGCATAAAGTTCTTCAGGCATTTTAGGAACCACCTGAACATACTCTTCAAACTCATCTAAGACCGAACGAAAAACAGCAAGTTGTTCGTCATCGTCAAGCCTATCCTTTGAATAATTTGGTACAAGTCTTACATCAGCTTCATAGCAATCATCATACTGATAAAACTCAGCAAGTCTCGCTTTACGCAGACCTTCCACATAGCATCTGTATATTCCATCAGGCGCTTTAACGATCTGTCTTACCTTTGCTACAGTACCCACCTTGAACATATCCTTTTTTTCAGGCATTTCAAGATAAACGTCTTTTTGCGCACAAAGAAAAACAAGTTGATCGCCGTCCATGGCATTTTTCATGCTCTTTATAGTTCTTGGTCTGCCAACATCAAAATGCATAGACATTCCAGGAAAAACTACCAGATCTCTCGTTGGAACACACGGCATAATATTATTTATTTTAACATCAGTTTTATCTTTCATAGTTGCTCCATTTCCTTACAGCTCTACAAATACTGTAATGCTTTGTTATACAGCTTTAGTATATAATATCACATTTATGATACATTTGCAAGCCCCACTCAGAAACTTCCCCTTAACAAAAAGAGGCACCTATAAAGGTACCTCAAAATAGAAAACACTATTAGTCAGCTACATATGGAAGAAGTGCCACATGACGTGCTCTCTTGATAGCTGTTGTAAGTTCTCTCTGATGATAAGCACAAGTGCCAGTTACACGTCTAGGGAGGATCTTAGCTCTCTCTGTCATGCACTTTCTAAGCTTTGCGATATCCTTATAGTCGATCTTTTCAGCTCTGTCTGCACAGAACATACAAACCTTCTTACGACCTCTCTTCATAGGTCTGCTTGTATTTCTTTCCTTTTCCATGGTAAATTTCCCTCCTTAGAGAAATATTTTTTCAAAACTCCTCTGCTTAGAACGGTACTCCGTCATCGGTCAATACTTCTTCAAAATCATCAAGGTCACCAATGGACAAAGCGTCATTTGATGGAGCATTGTTATAGTTATTCTGATTAGAATTGTTTGCAGGCTGTGAATATCCACCATTGTTCTGCTGGTAATTATTCTGCTGATAACCACCATTTCCGTAGTTATTGGAATAGTTACCTGCTCCCTGCTGTTTTGGTTCACCCGTGAAAGACACACTGTCAACATTGACCTCAGTTGTATAATGCTTTACACCATTCTTGTCATCATAAGAACCTGTTCTTATCTGACCTTCAAGAGCGATCATTCTGCCCTTTGAAAAGTATCTGTTGATAAATTCAGCTCTCTGTCCCCAAGCAGTGCAAGTAATAAAATCAGTCTGCCTTTCAGCACCCTGACGAACTGGTCTGTCAACTGCAACATTGAATCTCAAAACTGCATTTCCACTAGGAGTCTGTCTTACTTCAAGATCCTGAGTGATCCTACCCATTAAAATAACTCTGTTAAGCATAACTTTTCCCTCTTTCGCAGTTTTACTTGACCGTTACTAAGAAACGGATCACGCCGTCTGTGATACCAAGAATTCTCTCAAGCTCAGCTGGAAACTCAGGCGTAGATGTGAATGACCACAGTACATAAGTACCTTCTGTTTCATAATTGATAGCATAAGCCAGCTTACGCTTGCCCCAATTACTAAGTGTAACGTCGCTTGCGTTTGCCTCGATCAAGTCATTGAACTTAGCTGTGAGTGTGTTTACAGCCTCCTCGTCAAGCTTAGAGCTGAAAATTACCATAGCCTCATAAGACTCATTAATTTTTGCCATTGCATTTGCACCTCCTTTTGGATTTCGCCTGTGCCGCAATTTGCACAAGCAAGGATAACTCAATTATTATAACACAAGACCGATTATCTGTCAAGTGTCACTTGCGTTTTTTTATGAACTTTTTGTAGTGCTACAATAGATATTGGACAAAATTAAGAAAAAAGAAAAGAGAGATAGGCAAAAATCTGATAAAAT
>NZ_JBCPGA010000073.1:0-6790 GCF_040914135.1 Ruminococcus sp. RTP21204st1_B2_RTP21204_210225
CCTATGCGTCCCCTCAAATGGTTTTCGCCTATCGAATTTCTTAATAATAGTGTCCAATATGATTGACAAACCTACACTGTGAATCAAGACTTGACCTACACTGTGAATCAAGACTTGACCTACAATTAAAAATATATCAAAAATATTCCCTCAAAAGTAGAAATAAGGTAGAGCAGAAAAAATATCGGTTTTGCGCTTTAAATCGTTGACAAATCGTTCAAGATGTGCTATACTATATCATAGAGCATCTTGACAACTGAATAACCCCTAAATTGGACAAGCACAACGATTTATCTGCCGATATTTAGAACAACAAAATCTGAAATCGGAGGTAATCGTAAATGGAAATGGTTTATACATTATATAGAGTGTCAACCAAACAGCAGGTAGATAAAACGAAGGACGATATTCCCATGCAAAGAGAAGCCTGCCACGAGTTCGCTGACCGCATGGGGTGGAAGATAGGCAAGGAGTTTCTTGAAAAGGGTGTATCAGGCTTCAAGGTTTCTGCAAATGACAGAGATGCTATACAGGATCTGAAAGCTGCGGCTCTTAACAAAGAGTTCGATATTCTCCTTGTGTTCATGTTCGACCGTATAGGAAGAATTGATGATGAAACACCTTTCATTGTGGAATGGTTCGTCAAGCAGGGAATAAGAGTATGGAGCGTTCAGGAGGGCGAGCAGAGGTTTGAGAGCCACGTTGATAAGCTGATGAACTACATAAGATTTTGGCAGGCTTCCGGCGAGAGTGAAAAGACCTCAATGCGAATCAAGACCCGTATGCAGCAGCTTAAAGCAGAGGGCAGCTACACAGGTGGTCCGGTACCGTTTGGATATACTCTTGTGAATACCGGAAGGCTCAACAAAAAGGGCAGGGAAGTGCATGACCTTGCGATAGAGCCTGTTGAATCAGAGTGGGTAAGAGAGATATTCTCAAAGACAGTCAATGAAGGCTACGGCACATACAGATGTGCGGAACTGCTGAATAACAACGGAGTGAGGACACATAACGGTTCAAGGTTCACAAGCAATAATATTAATCGTATATTAAGAAACAAATTGCTGTGCGGATATGTAGTTTCGGGAGAAACGGTATCACCTAAGATGAAGGACTTGCAGATCATTGACGAGCTTACCTTTGAAAGAGCGCAAGTCATTCTCGAACAGCGTATGGTCAAGAATGAGGAAACTCGTGAGATCGCACGAAAGACCAAGACAAAGCAGCTCCTATCGGGACTTATGGTATGCGGTCACTGCGGAGGACATCTCAGTACAATCAAGCATACGGACAGGCACACCCGCAAGGACGGCACCGAGTATGTTAAGATACAGCCGAAATACATTTGCTATCACAAGAGCAGAGGACTTTGCCAGTGCAGCGGCTCGACTACCTATCTTGTGAGCAGGATAGATGATGCAGTCTGTGAACTGTTACATGAAATGTTTGCAGGCATAAAAGAATCTCCTGACGAAGCCGTACTGAAAAAGAACTTCGATAAGGAGATGGCAAGCTACAGAGCAAAGATCAAAAAGCTGAATCATGAGCTTGAAAAGCATGAGCAGCAGCTTGAAAAACTTGAAGCCGAGGTGGCTGACAGCCTTATGGGAAACAGCCAGTTTTCGCCGGACGTTCTTAGCAAGGTGATAAAAAGCACCGAAGAAAAGATAGCGGTGGTTAAAGCAGATATTGATACTCTACAGTCAGAAATGGCTGGCAAAAGAAAATCAATGGAAAGTCTGAAGCCTATGTATGAGATGTTCGTAGGCTGGGCGAAAGAGTTTGACGAGAGTTCCATTGAAAAGAAGAAAATGATAATATCTCAGTTGATAAGCAGGATAGAGGTCTATAAAGGCTACAAACTGAATGTGCAGCTTAATATGGACTATCAGGAATTCTGTGATAACTGGGATGTGCTGAATAAGAAAAGCACGATCAATGCTTAGTTTAATATTTTCATTTGAACGCATAGACTTAGCTAAAACAGCGGGTCTATTTAAAAATTATGAATTTGCGTTATGAATAATACATAAAGCTAGAGCATTCGGCTGTTAACCGAAGGGTCGTTGGTTCGAGTCCAACAGGGGGAGCCAGAGAGCTGTAGCTTTTGCTATGGCTCTTTTTTGTATATATGATTTAGTATTGCAGTTTGTAAATGTAATGTATGGAAACAGTGCTTCCGTATGCTTACGTTAATGTAAGTGTGCGGAAGCACTGTTTGTCTAAAAAACACAGCACACGTTATGAGTGCTGTGATGAGGGAGCTGTTCGATAAATGGGAAACTATTTATGGATTGTCTTTGATTTCAATTTCTACTGAATAATCAACATTTTTTGAGTTGAGGTCTGTAAGCAGAATAGTATTATTATCAAAAGGAACAATTTCAATGTTGCCTTTTCTTTTGCATTTATCAATAAGTAAAAATTTCTTTCCATTTTGATCTGTACAAACAGCATATAACAGCTTAGGCACTTTGAGTTCATAAACTAAATTCGTAATATACGGCTGTACCCATTCTTCATTTCTTTCAGAAATTCTGATACGTAATTCTTTTGATTCATCACTGATGCGTTGTTCAAAATTCTGCTGCATATATATCTTTTTGAATTTTTTGTTGTTATAATAATCCATAATCAATACATATGGCAGGAGCCACAAACCATAATCAATGAAGCCCAGAAAAGCTAACCATTTAATAGGAGAGAAGAGAAATGCAACAGCAAGAATAAACCCACCGAAAAATGGAAATCCAGATATGTGTTTTTTGCTTTTTTGGCTTTGATATAATGCGGTATATGTAACAGCTATCAAAAATACTCCGATTATTCCAAGCGTTATAGTCATGAGCCATTCTTGCATAACAGTTTTTCCTTTCTGAAAAATTCAAATAATAGTGCTGCGATAAGTGATCTGCTCGACAAATTGGAATTTAAATCATTTTTTATATGGTCTATAATGCGGATTTTCGGAATTATTTTTCCAAAATGCCTCTATACCATATTCTCTAATTTGTTGATTACCCTCCAGCCACTGCCTGTATACTATTTCTTCAAAAATTCCCTGCGTTTTTTTGCACGGAAACTCATTGCACTCTCCACAAAAATCAACGCCATGGTTCTTTGTGCACTCAAGCAAAAAACACCCTTCGATGCTGCATCCATTATGTTCTGTGCTGCGGCAACCTGAACAAGAAGCACCCGCATATATGCTAAGTACTCCCTCAAAGTTGTTATAGCTTTCTACGGCGTCGGGCATATGTACCTCATAAAATTCTTTTATGCCCTCTAAATATTTTAATAATGTTTTAGCCGACGCACAAATTATCCCATCATTATATGCCGAACAAGTGTGGCACATTAAAGAACATGGCGCAACCTTTTTAATAATTTCACTTTTATCCATTTTTTTGTACTCCTCCACTAAATAACGATTTGTCGAGCTGTATACCCGATTGATTTACAAAACCATTATACTACATCTAATCAGCGGTTAGTCCTTTGTTTGTATTATTTCTTTGCAAGATCTTTTATAACTTCTCCTGCCACGATAAGTCCCGCCACTGACGGAACAAATGCCGTTGAGCCTGGAATATCACGGCGCACTGTGCATTTTCTTGCCGTGCCAGGAGGACAAATGCAGTCCTGACGGCATGAAATAGCCATATCTTCTATCGGTCTGATAGGCTGTTCCTCTGAGTAAACAACTTTAAGCGACTTTATGCCTGCCTTTTTAAGCTCTCGTCGCATGACTTTCGCAAGAGGGCAGACCTTTGTCTGATAAATGTCCGCCACACGGAATGCTGTAGGGTCAAGCTTGTTGCCTGCACCCATTGAGGATATAACAGGTACTCCTGCGACGTCTGCTCGCTTTATTATCTCCAGCTTGCCTGTAACAGTGTCAATGGCGTCGATAATGTAATCATACTGAGTAAAATCAAACTGATCCGCTGTGTCAGGCATATAAAAACACTTGTATGTGTTTACCTTTATGTCAGGGCAGATGTCGTGAACACGCTCCTCCGCCACATCTACCTTGTATTTTCCTACTGTTTTTCTTGTGGCAATTATCTGACGATTGATGTTGGTCAGACACACTTTGTCATCATCTATAAGGTCAAGCTCGCCTACACCGCTTCGTGCAAGGGCTTCAACTGCATATCCGCCTACACCGCCTATGCCGAAAATCGCAACCCTGCTGTTGCTGAGCTTTTCCATTGCTTCTTTGCCGAATAAAAGTTCGGTTCTTGAAAACTGATTTAGCATATAAACACTCCTGAATACTGTTTTATTCTTTTATGATAACATATCCAAGCCCTTTTTTCAAGTGCATTTTTGCCTGCTTTTATTAATTTTCTGATTGATCCTATATGTATTATATAATATCTTTGTTACAGTTTTCGACCGCATTTTCGTTGCGTTTTTATCGAAAATGTGCTATAATATTATATGTGATAATACGCAAAAAGTAATAAAAAGGATTGGTAAAAACATGGACATTAACAAGACCCTTGCGGAAGAATTTAAGCTCAGACAGGAGCAGATAGACAACACTGTGGCACTCCTTGATGACGATAAAACTATACCGTTTATTGCACGATACAGAAAAGAGCTTACAGGCTCGTTGGACGATCAGGTGCTTAGAGAGATCGCTGACAGGCTCACTTACCTGAGAAATCTTGAAAAACGTAAAGGCGAGATAATCTCTTCTATCACTGAGCAGGAGAAAATGACAGACGAGATAATGTCTGCTATCGAAAATGCAAAGACCCTTGTGGAGGTGGAGGATATCTACAGACCTTTCAAGCCGAAGCGTAAGACAAGAGCCTCTGTGGCAAGAGAAAAGGGGCTTGAACCACTGGCTGAACTTATCTTGACTCAGGATAAAAAATGCGACCCACAGGTCGAGGGGTCAAAATATATCAACGAGGAAAAGGGCGTAAAGTCTGCGGACGAAGCTTTGCAGGGTGCAATGGACATAATCGCAGAGGATATCTCTGATGACGCTGACCTGAGAAAATACATAAGAACGCTGTTTTCGCAGATAGGCGTGATAAGCTCAAAAGCGTCTGACGAGAATGCCGAGTCGGTGTATGAGAATTATTACGACTATGCCGAGGCTGTGGGAAAGATAGCAGGTCACAGAGTTTTGGCTTTGGATAGAGGCGAAAAAGAGGGCGTTCTGAAAGTATCAGTGAATGTCCCAGAGGGCGCAGGGGAGAGAGCCTGCGTGTCAAGATATGTGAAAAATAAGTCAGAGTGCGGACAGCTTGTTACGGCTGCTTGTGAGGACGGCTATAAAAGACTTATTTATCCGTCCATAGAGCGTGAGATAAGGGCGGAGCTTTCGGCAAACGCTCAGGAGGGGGCAATAAAGGTGTTCTCCTCAAATCTCAGACAGCTTCTTATGCAGCCGCCTGTTAAAGACACTGTTACCCTTGGTCTTGACCCAGGATATGCTCACGGTTGTAAGACCGCTGTAGTGGACGCTACGGGCAAGGTGCTTGACACTGCGATAATCTACATTACTCCGCCAAGAAAGGATACAGAGCGTGCTAAGCGTATTCTGACGGGCTTTATAAAGAAATATGGTGTTACGACTATCTCCATAGGCAATGGCACTGCTTCAAGAGAAACGGAGCAGTTCACAGCCGAGCTTATCAAAGAAATTCCGCAGAAAGTTTCTTACATGGTGGTGTCTGAGGCAGGCGCTTCCGTTTACTCCGCTTCCAAGCTTGCGGCTGAGGAGTTTCCTGAGTATGACGTTTCACTGCGTTCAGCAGTATCAATAGCACGCCGTTTGCAGGACCCTCTTGCAGAGCTTGTAAAGATAGACCCAAAGGCAATAGGTGTTGGACAGTATCAGCATGATATGCCAAAGGCGAGAATGGACGAGGCTTTGAAGGGCGTTGTTGAGGACTGCGTAAACTCAGTAGGCGTTGACCTTAATACGGCTTCATACTCATTGTTGTCATACATATCGGGCATAAATATGACAGTTGCAAAGAATATTGTTTCCTACCGTGAGGAAAACGGAGCTTTCACCGAAAGAAAGCAGCTTATGAAAGTTCCGAAGCTTGGAGCAAAGGCATTTGAGCAGTGTGCAGGATTTTTGAGAGTTCGTGGCGGAAAAAATCCGTTGGATAACACGGCTGTTCACCCTGAGTCATACAAGGCAGCGCAGGCGCTTATTGACAGATGTGGGCTGAGCCTTGCGGACATGGGCGACGTAAAGCAGATAGCTGAGAAAGTCAATGCAATGGGCATGAAGAAGCTTGCCACAGATATCGGCATTGGTGCTCCGACGTTAAAGGACATAGTAGGGGAGCTTGAAAAGCCTGGCCGTGACCCTCGTGACGAGCTGCCGCCACCGCTTATGAGAAGTGGCGACATTATGGAGCTTAAAGACCTGAAACCGGGCATGGAGCTTATGGGCACAGTGAGAAACGTTATAGACTTCGGTGCGTTCGTTGATATCGGTGTTCATGAGGACGGACTTGTACACATTTCTCAGATGTGCGACAGATTTATAAAGCACCCTCTTGAGGTCGTAAAGGTCGGGGAGGTAGTTAAGGTTTGGGTACTTAACGTTGACCTGAAGAAAAAGCGTATTTCGCTTACTATGAAAAAGCCTAAGGTGTAGAGATCCAAAACGAAATAAGTTGGAAAAGTCCTAAATAAGTGGGACGTTGGTCTTACACTTTTGCGGCAGACTGAAGGGGCTGTAAAAAAAGTCCCCAAGAAAAAAGGCTGCGATCTTGCCAAAAAGCAAGACAGCAGTCTTTTTTTGTGG
>NZ_JBCPGA010000074.1:0-6150 GCF_040914135.1 Ruminococcus sp. RTP21204st1_B2_RTP21204_210225
GATAACTCTTTATTATCAACTTAGGAGAAATAAAATGTCTGATTTCCAAAAAAATTCAAGTAACTTTGAAGATCTGTGTTTAAAAATAGTTAAAAAACTTTTAGGAAATTCATTGAATAAAATAAAAAAAACGCAGCCATCAAAAGATGGAGGATATGATATTGATGCAACAATAAAATATAAAAATAAACAGTACAGCGTATTATTCGAATGCAAACTCCGAGGAAAAATGTTAACTTACGAGATATTGCAGCGAACGTCATTATTGCCTATAACAATTGTACCGACAGCTTAGTTTTTATGATTAATCAGTATTTCACTCCACAACTTGAAGAACAATTATTGCGTTTTAGAGATTCAAGTCAATTGAATATAAAAGTATTAATAGGATCAGATATTGAAAATGTCATCCAGAATAACAATATACCTGTAAGTACAGAGTTGGCTGAGCTTTTAAAAGATAATAATAAAAGCAGAAAAAACAAACATATATCATCACTTGTTTTAAACACTGATTCCGAAAATATATGCAAGCAGATTATTGAAAAACCACAAGTTAATTCTGATAATAAAGAATCAGATTTTATTGCACAGGTTTATTCAAATGAGCTTAATAGAGCCGTTTCACTACTCAAAAATAATAAAAGCTTTATTGTTCAAGGCTATATTGGCATGGGCAAAAGTGCTTTTGTAAGAAAAATATTAAACACTGTCGACTGTATGTGTATAAGGTTAAATGCGGATGTGTGTCAGAATCAGGAACAAGTCATTCTTCATTTGATTCGCAATATTTGGGGATTACCGGACAATAGTTTTTTAGGTATGTTTGAGGAAGACGATATTGATTACATAACTCGTACTATCAATGACAATTATTCTATGGAAACTTGTAAATTTATAAAATACATATTAAACCAAACCTCTCTTTCTATAAAAATAGAGGCAAACTATATATTATGTGAATATTTAGTATGTATAATGAAACGCCATTATCCTAAAACAAAGTACGTTGTATATTTTGATAATTTTCATTCCGCTAATCAGGAAGTTAATGATTTCTTTGTATATTTGATCAATCTTTTTTCGGAAAAAGACATTCCATGTATAATTGAATATGATTTATCAGAATATGACCTGCAAAAGCAGAACCTGATGGCTTATAACAAAATAATTAATAAATATGCCATTATAGATATTGCCACTCTCACTGAAGAGCAAGCAAAAACTTGGTTTATCCAGGAATTGAATATCACAGAAAAAACTGCGAATCAAATTGTAAAAAGAGTAGGTACGCGATTTTATAATATAAAATTCATTTCCCAAAATCTAAAAAGAAGAATGCATACGCCAAACTTCGAAAAAGCAATGGAATTATTGGATATGTTGACACCAAACGATCTGTCCGATATAACATCGCAAATAATCAACTCTTGTAAGAAAAAAGATAAAAAACTATTTTATCTGCTAAAAATGTTGAACTGTCGCATTCCCATTGATTTGTGTTCATATTTGAATTTATCATACAGTTCACTTTTAAAAGAAGGAATCATCGTCAGAGAGGATCGCTATATATTTGTCTCAAATGAATTTGTTAAACAGGCTGTAATGAAAGAAACGTCTGATTTGGTAAATGAGCAAAATATTTCCGAATTGATTTTAGATTTCTGTACCCATAATCCTGGAAAATATAAAGATGTCATAATATATGGCTTATTTTACGCAGGCAAACTGGAGGAAGCTACAAAAGAAATAGATTTGTTAATCAAAGAACTTGGTCAAAAGCGCAATTTCACGTTAATGTTGGAATTCATTGAACTTGCAATAACTATTTCTGAAAATAACAAAAATGCTCACGCACTGTCAAACTATTTAATAAAAAAGCTTGAAGTATATGCAATCATTAAATCACTTATGTTGGACAAGGCAAGATTGACATTAGACCACTTGCAAACATTGGTGAATTCGGGACAGTTGGACTTACTTGATGAATCCTATTCAGAATTAGCAATCTGCTATTTTAAGGGTACTATCGCACTCAAAGACTATGCATTTTCAGATGATCTTCTGAATGAACATTATAAGTACTTTAAAAACTGCATAGATGGATTAATGAAAGATAATCCGGATGATTATCTTGGAAAGGTGTGCAGCAATTACGCAATCTACATAAAAGAAACCAAGGGCAATTCTGCGGCACTGGAAGTTTTTGGTGCAGCTTTGAAGGCTTTACCTAATTCCCAGACCCTGTATATTGAACATCTCAGTCATCTTGCCTGCATTTCATTGTCATACGAACCCCAAAAGTCATATGAATATTACAGTAAAATAATAGAAAAAGTAAACAACAGCCAAACCTTCTACTGCTTCCCCTTTCACGAATATGGGGACAAGGCTATGTGCAAAGTGCTTTTGAAAGAGGTTAATAAGGCCGTCTCTCATTCTGACCTTGGCATCAAATATGCTGAATCGCACGGCGTATTTGATGAAGTTGGAAGAATACTTAATATAAAAGGCTGCGCTTTTTTACTGGCTGACAAAGTATCGGAAGCTGTAAAATGCTTTAAAGAAGCGACAGAAATAATGGAGTATTCAGGATATAAGCACTATAGTTGGCGTAGCAAACTAAATTATGTAAACTATTTTATCACTTCTGGAAACAAAGAAGAATTAATAAAAATGCTATACGATGCGTACAGCATTTTTAAATCCGGATTAATTACAAAAGTTCAAAACCTAATTGAATCATGTGATGATTTTATCTCCAGTAGGGAATACCTGGTGCTTCTTGTTGTAGGCAAGTGCAGCCAGCTATTATTTGACACAAAAGCAAGTCAAAGAGCAGATTATATCTCGGCTGAAAAAATAGCTGATGAATTCAGATTTCCTGACAAAATAAAAAAACATTACCTCAAGACAATAAATCAGCTCATTAATCATCACGAACAGCTTGAACTGAAAAGCATTTATATTTATAATGGAGATATTTTTATTATTGGATAGATTCTAAAAGGAAAAGCTCGTTTTGCTTTGCAAATGAATACAAAAAGCAGTTATCAGCCGAAGGTGATTGAGAAGAAAAAGCTGAAATAGCGTTTCTTTTGGCGGAAACAGCTTCTTTGTTTCCATAAACATAGATCCAGTGAAAAGTGGTAAGATTTTTAGGCGGTTGGAAAATATCACTTTTTCTATTTGGCCAAACATCTTCATTTTCAGTATGTATCAAATAAGAAAGAACTTTTATGGGATGATTAATGATTCTTAGTGCATCATATAAATACATTGCACAGGCATAATGATCCCCATGCAAATCAAATATTGACGGGGCTGCGATTAAACTCGGCGAACATGATCTTATTGCGTATACCAAGTCGTCAAGGAAATTCTGACTTGTGTATTCAGCTTGAGTTTCCGTATGCAAAGAATGGACAGTTTCCTTATTCGCCGGATGATATGTACAAGATGATACAGGAGAATTTTGCTGTTCAGGAGTGCTTCTTAAGCGCATTAGAAAGCTTTTTTCTTTGCTCATTCCGGTATCTGCATATCCTAAGTACAGCATATGATCTTCACATATACCAAGTAATGACAGCGCATTCAAACTTTCATAATAACGTGTATATGCATAGTCTATTCCCCTGTAATCTCCGTTTGTCGCATACAGTATGTTTACAGTTCCATTTTTCTCCAGCACATTATGCATCAGTAAAAATGCGCTTAGAATCTCATCATCTTGATGTGGAGCAATTACAAGAAGATTCATTTTTACAACCTCATAAGTTCCTGCAAAATTTTGAGATTTTCAGTATCATTGGTACAATAGATTACATTTTTTTCTATTATATCATGAAAAAAGCCAAAAGCAACAAATGAAATTAAATTTCTGACTCTTAACCCATCTATTTCGTTCATCGCAAGAAATAATTCCGGCAGCATTGATTTCTCTAATTTTTGCTGTATAATAAAATCATGGATTAACCTGGCTACACCGGCTTCGGGTTCGCCAACCGCTGTTTTTTCATGATCTATCATGCAGATTTGTCCATCGAAGAAATAAACATGGTCAAATGTCAGATCGGTATTCACAGCACATAGCCTTTCCAAAGTGTTTTCTTCATCAGTTGAGGAAAAATGTTTTACGCAATCAATTAAGACCATGAAGATACAGCTTGGTATGCTTGATCTATTATAATTAAGCATTTCTGCTGCAGTTTGCCAACATAATTTACCTGAGAAACGGCAAGAAGGGTCAAAAAAGAAATCTTCAATTTCATTGTTCAGCTTCTCAATTGTTTTGTCGGGAGTATCATTCAATAATATTATGTCAATGTATTTTTCTCGTTCATCTTTGCTTATCTGACAGTTGTTCAGGACATTTTTTATGCACAACTTAAGTCTGTCAACACTTGATACATAGAAAGGTTCTGCTTTTTTTAGCAGGAGAAGAGCATGAAACTCATCATATCCTACCAATAATGGGCTATTGATTCTCTTATAAGCCTGTAATTCAGTTTTAAACATTTTACCGGCATTACGAGCATACTCATTTTTACGAACAGGATTATACATAGGACTTATTGCAAGGCGGGTGTAAGTCCTTTTTATAACATATTGATTGTTATTGCATTTTACCATATAAACATCTGACGAGTTGTTTTGGTTTGTTAGTATATGTAGCTGTTCTGCAGTACAGCCACTGCATTTATGGAAAAACTGTTTTATTGTTTCATCAGAATATCTGCTGATGCAATAAGGGTAAAGATTAATTTTCTTGTGTGATAGTACAGGTTTTGCATTATTTTCATCTTTAGGCGATGATTCACAATCAAAGTAGCACTTTAAATGTTTTTCAATAAACCGCCATGAACCCATTAGTTCTTTTGCAGCAGCTATCGCATTTTGTCCTAATGTATTGCTTAAATATGGTTGCCTTATGAAATGTTCCATGCGAGCGCTTAATTCCGCTACGTCACCGAATTTAACAAGAAAACCATTATACCAGTCGGTTATAGTATCTTTGGCAAACCCGTTTGGTGTCCCTATAACGGGAACACCTTCACACATCGCTTCAACAGCAACACGTCCGCCGGGTTCGTACAGTGAATGTGTCAGTAATACCGATGTTCTGAGAAGAACAGTACTTAATCCATAAGGATCAATACAGCCCCACCAAACGATTTTTCCGTATTGTTCCAGTATTGTTAAATCAGGATTTATTTCTTTGAAATCACTTCTGATCATTTCAATTTCCGGCAAACTACCTCCAGCTAGCCATAATGGCGGGCAAAGATTTTTATACTTATTATACAGCATATTCCAAGAGGAAAAAATGTGTTTCAACCCCTTATTCCTATCCATTCTTCCGATATATGTAAACGCTTTTTGCGCCCAGAATGTATCGTATGATTTGGGCTGAGCAATTTTATTATATTTCTCAGCCGCTGCTATTTGACTGCCGCGTGAAATCGTAGAGTTGAGTCTAGGGAAATCATTTGGATCATGGGAGGGCATAACAAATGATTCATGAATATACTGTCCCGCAACTACGATCTTATCTTTATCAACATTATACAGGGTCATAAGATCCGCTGCCTCATCATCGGAAACGCAAATAAGCCATTGTGCTTTATCGTAAATTTCTTGCTCATAAAATTCACGCTCGGGCATTGGTTCATAAGCTCCACGCTTTACTCTTCCCCTTGAATTAGATATGATGCTATGAACAAAAGGAATTTCTAATTTTTCACTTAAATCAGCTGCGATTCTTCCACTGTTCCAATATACACTATGAAGCTTTTCAGGCAGTCTACCCTGCTTCTTTATTATTTCAAGAATTTGTTCCACGTTTTGAGAATGATATTTCTTTAAAAGCGTTTTACTCATTGGTTCATTGTCACCATTTGTTAAACGATAGACTGTGCAATATTCATTATACTGTTCTTCGTAAGGAAGGTACTGCATGGATCTTCTTGTAAACATCAGACACCTAATTTTTCTTTTTCCGAACTCATCTAGCAACTCTTTCATGTACGTATGAGTTCCTCCCCATTCATCATATCCAGGAGCCATTGCCGGATCGGCGTGCATCGTAATTAATACTATATATCTTTCCATTTTACTTCCTCCTCTAACGGTTGATAATAAAGAGTTATC
>NZ_JBCPGA010000075.1:0-5708 GCF_040914135.1 Ruminococcus sp. RTP21204st1_B2_RTP21204_210225
TGCCTTTTTATTATCAGAATTAAAACCTCTCACACATATCGCCCACAGCGGCTAACAAATCGCCTGTGTCGGCTTTTGAAATGCTTTGGCTAAACTTACCCGACAAAAATTCAAGCCCGCAAATCGGCTTACGTTGCGTTGACAGTAACCTTGAAATGTTGACAGTAAAACTTGCTTTGATTTCTACCGTCACATCTTGTAAAGCAAGGTTTTGCAGGACTTTTCATACTTTCAAGGTCAGCCTGTTGACAGTAACTTCGCTAGTGTTTTTACTGTCACTGCTGTCACGCTCACGGTCGTAATGAAGAATTATCAGCCTGCAGTTTCGTGTCCGTTTGTACTCAAAATCAATGCCGTATTTTCTCAGCGTGTAACCGTTGCAAACCAGATCTCTTGTTACTCTGTTGGGATAAAATGTTTCATCAGAAACACTTTTCAGTTTCTCTATAAGTTCTGACGCCGTACCTGAAAAATCAATTTTCTTTTTGATGTAAACATACAATGCCGCAAGAAAAATGTTGGCCTTACTTTTTGGAGCGGACGGCTCATCGGTAACGACCCACTTTTTCAAATCACTATCGAACTGCAAATTAATTTCTGCGTTTTCAATATCACGTCCTACACAATAAAGTTTTGCATTACGGCTGCCACGTTTTGTTTCGATCAGAACCATACTTCCGTCTACACAGCCGCTCAGTCCTGTCGAACCTGAGATCATATTGAATGGGTCGCTGTCTTTGCATTTTCTAGTGTGATGTACAACTATTATTGCGATTTCAAGTTTGTCAGCAAGTGCTTTCAGCACAGACAGTTCTTTGTAATCAGTACCGTAGCTTGACTCCGATTCGTTACGCACCTTTTGCAGAGTGTCAATGAACACAACTTTTAAATCGTAATGCTCATTTTTAAAGTTTTCAATCTCTTCCTCCAAACCGTTCCCGATTGATTCGGACATGATTACAAAATGCAATCGCTCTGTAGGTTCGTCAGTGATTTCGTAAAGACGATTTTGAATTCGTACATAGCTATCTTCCAGACACAAGTACAGCGCAGTTCCTTGTGTAGTTTGCTGACCTAATACCTTTTCTCCTTTCGCAATGGACAAGCACATATCAAGCGCAAGCCACGATTTTCCGACTTTCGGCGCTCCTGCTAAGATATACAGACCCTGCGCAAGCAGATTGTCAATGCAGAATTCAATCGGTCTGTACACAGTGGTCATGATCTCCTCGCAGGACTTTGAGTTGAACTTTTTCAATTTATCAAGCCTCCTATTCAATTTTCAAGTTGCTATTAAGTTTCACCCTTTCTGCTCACGGCGAAAAATATATACAAAACAAAAAGCTCGTAAAGACGTTTAAATCTTTACAAGCTTTTATCATTCTCCATTTTCATGGTATCGCATTTTGATACATTTGTCAAGAGGTATGCAGTATTTTCATTGTTTTGCACAGGAGATTGGATTTTGATACTGTGGCAAGATGTGCGTTTTCGACGTCGCTGTTTGCGATGGAGGGTGTGGCAGTTATATTTATGTATGTGATAGTCACACTGTTTAATGGACTTGTCCATAAAATAATCCAGAGGTATTATTGACAAATCAAGAAAAACAACCACAAAAGAGATTATGTGTTTCCAATCGGACACACAAAAGCCCCAGAAGATGCCACTTCGAGGGTCTTTTTGCTACTTGTCGGATTTATGCCTGTCTAAACACTTGCAAATATAGTAACCATCTACACTTACCACAACAGACAAAACTAAAAAGTGCATTATATTATCTTTTTTATAACAAAGCAAATGAAAATGTCCTATATATTATTTAATATTTTGTACATTATGAATAAAGTATAATTTTGTTCATAAACTTATATTGACAAAAATAAATGTCTATGTTATTATAGGTAAGTAAAATATTTTACAAAAGTTGATTAATTTTGAACATGAGACAATAGGAGGATTTTGTGACAAAAATCACAAAAAGTATAGTTAGTATAACTTTAACTACAATTATGATTACTTCAACCATGGCTATTAAAGCTAATGCAGCTAACACAAATCAGGAACTAAAATGGAGAAATGATACTTACTATTCAACATCCACATTTAATGCATATAACAAAACATTCAGCACATATGTAAAAAATGGATCCAAAAAAGAGACCAAAGTACCTGGATATAATAGTGGCTATGGTGACGTTACATTTTCTCTTAAAGGAACTAACAATTCTATTTATGCCATTTTATCAAAAAGTGGAAACACAAAAGAAAAATTAACTCTATTTACTAAAATCGGAAAATATGACAAGAAAACTAAAAAAACAACCAATAAAGAAAGTAAAACTATAACTAGTAATGCAGGTTGCGGAGTTTCTGTACAGCGAAATCCCAAAAACAAAACTTATAAGTATACATTAACCGCAAAAGTATCTCCATATCTTGAAAAAGATGCTGATCCTTTTAGAAATAAAACATTAGTAGCAACAGCGACTCAATATTAATACTATAAATAAGGAATTTTTATGTACTATACAATAAAAAATATAAGAAATTTTGCCAAAAACAACACAATTATTTTTGTGTTGTTTTTGTTGTGTCAATTTACTGCATCATTTATTATTCTTTTTTCTTTCGGTGCATTTCAAAATTTTAAATTGCTAAAAAATAAGAATTTAAAGCAATCGGATTTAATTATACAATTTGGAAATGTTATCGACAAGTATGAAGAAGATGGCAATAAATATTATATATGTGATAGCAGTACAACTAATAAAAAAATAAAAGAACTTCTTCTTAGTATTGACGAAAGTTCATTAGAAGAATTAGATTTAATATACTATTCAGCGGAAACAACAAATACCAACATACCTGAAATTTATGAACAGCCTAATAGTATCACATTCAGATTATCATATTCTCCTGAAGCAAAAACATTTATACAGTATAAAACCTCTTATAATAATTCACCAACCAGTTCCGGTAAAATGATTTCTCAAAATGATTTTAAAAAAGGCACTATGCAAGTTGTTCTTCCATATGGCTTTACATCAGATTGTATAAATCAAGAGGTTAACATAGAAAACCAAACTTATAAAGTTGTAGGAATTGATGCAATAGACGAGACAATAACTATTCCTTTTATTAATTCACCCGATAGCTTAGATAATATAACTGAAATAAGTTTTTGTACAAAAAATGTAATGAGTACAAAAACTTATCAGAACATACGAGCTGCTTGTAATAACATATTTGGTAATTTTGCTTTTATTCCTGAAATAGATACAGTCAATGATGACTTACCTTTTTACAATTCATTAATGTTACTTTCTATTTTACTTACTATATTATCTTCTATTACACTTACTCTGTTATTCAGATATGTTTTAATAACCCGAAATAAAATGATTTCTGTTTTTAGAATTTATGGTTGTACTATAAATAAAGCCAGAAGAATATTTGTTGCAGAAATCATGATAACATCTATAATGAGCTTTTTAATTACATCGGCAATATATTTCAAAATTGTTGTAAAACAGCTCAAATCAAGCTTTGAATATATTGATATTATTTATAATTTAAAAAATTATATTATTATTGGTCTTATCTATGTGTCAGTAATATATTTTATTCTTAATTTAATGATAATAATACAACTACATAAGCTTCCTTTAAGCCAAAAACAAGGAGGATGATAGTTTTATGATTAAATACACAATAAAAATGATGAAGCGTAATTTGTTTATAAATCTCTTTGTCGTGATACAAATAGCTGTAACCTTATTTTTAATTGTAATATGTACATCTTCAATTATGTTTAAAATTGAAGATTATCTTCCATTAAGAAAACTTCTTAATAAAGATGGCAAATTTATAATTACAACCGGTACAAAAAACTATGAGTATGGTGATGATAATTATTATACTTCCGATGATTTCTTTAAGTTAGAAGATATATCTGTCAATAACAATAAAATTAAAGAAGTTTATGGGTGTACATCAGTTAATATATATCCGGCTAATGAAAACTCATCTCCATTAATTTTTTCATATACTCAAAATATGATAGATTTATATACACCCGACATAAAATATGGCAAATGGTTAAATAAAGCTGACACTCGTTCTGATGAAATTGCAGCTGTTGTAACTTATAATACTAAATATAAAGTAGGCGATTTAGTTGAATTCACAGATTCTGTTAATCATTATAACTTCAGGATTATCGGAATGTTAGATAAAACAGCACAGACTATAAATACAAATGGTGATTCAAAAAGTAACTATTATTATACATTTAAAGATATATATCAAACAAAAAATTTGCTTGAATTTTATGTAAATTACGAAGATGTCAAAAATGCAGAGATTTCACAAGAACCAATTGGAGCACTTTTTGTTGTATATGAAAAAGGCTTAAATGATGAAGAAAAATTAGAACTAAATAGAAAATTATATCAATTTGGAGCACTAATGGATTTATCAGAATTGAACCAAAACAGCATAGAATATTTAAAAAGTGATATAACACTGATTTTACCTATAAGTTTATGCATACTTATTCTTACACTTATAAATTCTGTTGCGGTAAATGCTATTCAAACAAAAACAAATTTAAAAGCTTATTCTATATTTTTTATTTGTGGAGCAAAATGGAAAGTTGGAATAATTATCAGTCTTCTAAACGGTTTATTTACATGGCTGTTTGGTGTTGTATTATCAGGAATTTTAGCTTTCATTTTTACAAATATGAATGGTTCTTCGCAATATATTATAAGCTTTAATCTTCCGGAAATAATTATGTGTGTACTTATGGGACTCTTGAATATAATAGTATCAATAATACTCCCGATTTTAATTATTTCAAAGCAAAATCCACGTGAATTATTGATAGATAATAAATAAAGACAACAGGTAGGTAATCATGATAAAAATATCAAACATAACAAAAAAATACAATCCTAAAAAATCCAACGAATTTGAAGCATTGCATGGAATTTCTTGTGAGATTAATGACGGAGAGCTTGTGGCTGTTATTGGCAAATCCGGAGCAGGAAAATCTACACTTTTGCATATTCTTGCTTGCATTGACAATTATCAGGAAGGCGAATATACTATTGACGGAACTCTGGTAAAAAATCTTTCAGAAAAGCAATATGCAAAAATTCGTAATGAAAAAATAGGCATGGTAATGCAAGATTTTGCTCTTGTAGAAGATTTCACAGCTTTGGAAAATGTTATGATTCCACTCAATTTCTCAAAGCAGAAAATAAAAAATAAAAAAGAAAAGGCTCTTGCTGCATTAAAATCTGTTGGCATTGGAGAACTTGCGAAAAAGCCCTGCAATAAGCTTTCTGGCGGACAAAAGCAGAGAGTTGCAATCGCCCGTGCGATAGTCAACGAACCGAGCATGATACTCGCCGATGAACCAACAGGTGCGCTTGATACCAAAACCTCTGCGGAAATCATGGCACTGTTCAAATCATTGAATAAACAGGGACGTACAGTAGTGATAGTTACTCACGATCCCAAAATCGCCGAACAATGCGACAGGATTATTGAGATAAGTGACGGGAGAATAGTAAAGTAAAATAAAGGCGGATATCGGGCGCTATCTCGCACTGTCGTTACGCTACCCTCAGGTGCTAGTGATCGCAAGGTCATGTGGGTTCAAGTCCCGTCATCCGCACCACGAAAAGCTCGATTTTATC
>NZ_JBCPGA010000076.1:0-5394 GCF_040914135.1 Ruminococcus sp. RTP21204st1_B2_RTP21204_210225
ACGGCACAAACCACATTGTTTCAAAGCTTGGTGCAGGTGAATATATGCTTAAAGAAATTGCCGCTCCCGACGGTTATGTGATTGCAACGGACATTAAATTTACTGTTGATGTTTACGGCAATGTTATGGTAGAAAACGTTGATTTTACGGCCGTTTCAGATAATGGCAATCCGCTTATCGCTATGGTGGACGATACCACTAAGGTTCGTATTTCAAAGCGGGACATTACAACAGGCGAAGAATTGCCGGGTGCTACTCTGCAAATTATTGACGAGAACGGAAATGTTGTTGAGGAATGGGTATCCACGGACGAGGCTCACTTCATCGAAGGCAAGCTGATCGCAGGCAAGGAGTACACGCTTCGTGAAACTATCGCTCCCGACGGTTACGAGATTGCAAATGAAATCAAGTTCACGGTAAACGCTGACGGCAGCGTGACCGAAGTCGTTATGTATGACGAGCTTACACCTAAAACCACTACTCCGTATACAGGCGATAACCACAGTGATTTTGCGGCATTTGCACTTATGGGCGCTTCGCTCATAATCTTTCTTGTGCTGATCATTAGCAGAAAGAAAAATGATGACAAGGAGCCTGAAGATCATTCAGCTCTTTGCCCCGAATTTATTGAAATTGATGAGGATTGATCTATGACTAAGAAAACCAAAGCTATTCGCACTATTGCGGCTGTGACCGCAGCCGCCCTCCTCGGAGGGGGAATTTATCTTCTGGTGAAAAACGACGTGGCTCAGAAAATCAATTGGCAGGATATTCTGATCTATGCTCCTACCCCGATAGCGAGAGAAACGCTTGATGAGGCAGTCAACAATAGTTCTGACAAGCCATCGGCGGACAGAGTTCCCGAAGATACAAAAAAGGAGCTTACAGCACAGGTACGGCAGCTTTCCAACGAGCATAGTGACTCCGTGGCCTGGCTGTATATCCCCGGTACAAATATCGATTACCCGGTCATGCAGTCGGAAGATAATGAATATTACGCTCACAGGGCGGCGGACGGAAGCTATCTCTATGCAGGCTCGCTGTTTATGGACTACCGCTGTTCAAGTGATTTTTCGGACTTCAACAGCGTTATTTATGGTCACAATATGGGCAATGGAACGATGTTTGCAGATATTCCGAATTACGAAAACGAGGAATATTTCATGGAACACAGCTACGGCTGGCTGACTACCGATGACAATGTTCGGTTGATAGATTTCTTTGCGGTTGCAAGAACTACAGACACAAGCGGACTTTATCTTGCTGATCCGACCTTTGAAGAGTGGGATTTACAGCTCAGAAACTGCGCGAGTATTTACAAGGAGATCGGCATTTCCGAAGAAGATAACCTGATAACGCTGTCAACTTGTACTTCTGCAGAGGGTAACAGCCGCACAATTCTGGTAGGGAAAATTATCGAAAACAGAGAGGATGATGTGTAATGAGATCAAAAAAGAAAATCATTGCGGCGGCAGTAAGCGCATTTTGTTTTGTGCAGATGATGTCAATAACCGCTTATGCTTCGGGCGATGTTGCGGGGGCGGTGACAAGCACTTGGACTACAGCAAGAGCACAGGTCGTTTCAGTCGTAAACAATGTGGTGTTTCCCGTGATAGACGTTATACTTGCAGTTCTGCTGTTTGTGAAGATAACACTCGCATACCTCGATTATCGCAAACACGGTCAGCTTGAATGGACGCCGATCGCTATCATTTTCGGCTGTTTGATCTTTTCCCTGACCTGTCCGCTGTACATCTGGAGCATAATCTGATAGGGGGGAAAATGAATATGAAAGCAAAAGCATTGACTGCAATTTTAGCAGCGTTTATGCTGACAATGACAGCTTGCGGAACGATCAGTCCGCCGATCCAGAATGCTGTTACGGAAACAACTACTACAACCACAGCCGAGTCCATACACGACTCGGCTGCCTCTTCAGGGGCTGAAAGCAGTTTAGAGGATGAAAAGATAAAGACGGACACCTTTATTGCCGAATTTTTCGATTCCGATATATCCTTTGTGGATACAAGTGAATTGGTAGCGGAAGCTATGAAAGGCTGTTCTTTTGATAATGAAATCGATGATTCAAATGGTGTGCAGAAGATAACGCTTAAAGGCACAAACGGAGGTGGTTCTGTTGAGGTGATGTGTATTGATCTGAGTAAAAGCGGTCTTTCTTACGATATGGAATATATCCTTGAAAATTTAGGGGATCATTACTTCAGGCAGACTGCTGCTCAGATGAACGGTATCACAGCGGACGATTTTGTGTCCGATTACAGAATGACAAGCAGCGTTGTATCAAAGGGAAAATATCAGCGTTATGCGTCAGTCCAGAAAACTGATGGAATGGCGTCGCAGTTTGGATACACTGAGACCTACGCTGTTCTTAGTGAAAACAAGCTGACCGTTGCGTCGGGTGCTTTTCTCAGTTCGGATATGATGGAGAGGCAGAGTTTTTCGCAGCTGATGAGTAAGTTTGCGGAGAATGTCAAGTATTAAGGCGGTGATAAAGTGCCATATATCCCATTTACAGACGAACAAAAAGTCCTTGCCAACAGCGTAGACCTTGAGCAGTTTCTCAGAATGCGAGGAGAAAAGCTTGAACGTGTTGGCAGAGAGCATAAGCTCATTTACTGTGACAGCTCCGGCAGGCACGACAGTATAACTATCCGTGGATCAAAATGGTTCGACCATAAAAATCAGACAGGCGGCGGAGCAATAAAGTTTATGCAGGAGTTTTATGGTATGGACTTTCAGACTGCGGTTCAGGAACTGCTTGGTCGGAGCATATCTCCGCTGTCTAACAGCCCACCGAAAGCGGATAAACAAGAGCAAAAAACAAGAGAATTTAAACTTCCAGAACCGAACAGCGATATGCACAGGGTATACGCCTACCTCATAAAACAGCGGTTTATCTCGGCTGACATCATCACACACTTTGCCAAACAGCATACCCTCTATGAGGATAAAACCCACCACAACGCAGTATTTGTCGGACTTAATGAAAATGGCGAGCCTAAGCAGGCACATAAGCGGTCAACAAACAGCGTTGGAGGTACGTTTCGTATCACTTGCGGCGGTTCTGATACCCGTTACAGCTTTGCACATTTCGGAGAAAATGAACGACTTTATGTATTTGAAGCTCCCATAGATATGCTGAGTTTTCTTACGCTTTATCCGAAAGATTGGCAGAAACACAGCTACATCGCTATGAACGGAGTTTATGAAAATGCTGTTTTGACGGCTTTAAAAAACCATTCTAACCTGTCAGAAGTCATTCTCTGCGTTGATAATGACGAGGGCGGTATCGAGGCTGTTGACCGTTTAAAGGATATTCTAAATGAGAACGGATATTCAAACGTAAAACGCCTTGCGCCTCCGTACAAAGATTGGAACGAGGTACTAAAAGCAAAGAATGGCGTTTATGCTCTTCCTGCTGTCCCTAACCAACATAAAGAAGAATATCATCGTCAGTCGAAAAATTTGCAGTATCTCAAATGCCGTCCGGATAAGCTGACGTCTCAGATCTATGCCACCTTCAAGAACGAACAATACAAATATCTCGCTGAGTATGCGCTGGCTGGCTCGGCATTTTTCATGCCCAAAAGTGAGCGAATTAACAGCGAATGTAAAGCATTTGAAAGGCTCCAACACAAACTCAAGGGTAGTTACAAGCCTTACACCGACAAGGGCAAAAAATCACAGAAACAGAGGAATTTGCAGGAGTGTGTTCAGACAGTGCTAAAGGACTTGCGACAGACCGCCCGTACCCGTGAGCAGTCGGTAAATACGGCAAAATTGCTGTATCAGCTCGCCGACAGCGCTGTAAGACTGTCTGTTGAGGAAACTTTAAATGCTCCTATGCAAGAGAATATTGAATCAGAAGATATAGTTTCAGAACCCGAACCTTGTATGGAATTCAGCTGATCAAGTTTTTTGGTTTTGTAAAGCAAAATTGAGGACATTGTCCTCAAAGAAAAACTTGCAGCAATAGCCGTTTGCGGCTATTGCTATACCCTCCGCCTCACAGCGCAATACCTTGAAGATAACAAACTAACTATCTTATTAAATACAAAAGATAGAATATTCTATGATTGGAAGTGAAAAATTGAATGAAAAACAAATGATTTTAATAGGCGTGCTTGCAGTGATTTTTGTTGCATTTTTAGTAGTTGTAAATCTGCTTGACAACAAGTCGCTTAACGGAATTAAGGCGAAAAAGGTCGGCAACGGACAGCACGGAACTGCAAGGTGGGCGACGAAAACGGAGATAAAGAGAACTTTTATCCTTCTGCCATTCGAGCCTGAACTCTGGCGGCAGGGTAAGAATCTGCCGACTGTACAAGGCACAGTTGTTGGTTGCAGAGGTTCAGGGAAGAAAACCATAGCTCTTGTGGATGACGGAGATGTTCATACTCTTATGATAGGAGCGGCAGGAGTCGGCAAGACTGCATACTTTTTGTATCCGAACATAGAGCTTGCCTGTGCTTCGGGAATGTCATTTATCTCAACTGATACAAAAGGCGACGTTGCACGAAACTACGGAACTATCGCCAAAAAGTATTATGACTACAATGTTTCTGTGCTTGATCTGCGTAACCCTACACGCTCAGACGAAAACAATATCCTGCACCTTGTAAACAAGTATATGGATATTTATCTGTCCGATAAAAACAATCTTTCAGCGAAAGCAAAGGCTGAGAAATATGCTAAGATCACAGCAAAAACAATTATCAATATCGGCGACGGTGACATCCACAACTACGGACAAAACGCTTTTTTCTACGATGCGGCTGAGGGTCTGCTCGCCTCGGTCATACTGCTTTTAGCGGAGTTTGGCGATAAAAATGAACGGCATATCGTTTCCGTTTTCAAGCTTATTCAGGACTTACTTGCTAAGTATCAGCCAGACCCGAAAGCAAAACCTAAAATGTATTTTTCAAAGCTTATGGACAAGCTTCCTAGCGAACACAAAGCAAAATGGCTTGCAGGAGCGGCTCTGAATGCATCTGACCAGTCTATGCTGTCGGTAATGAGTACAGCGTTGTCAAGGCTTAACAGTTTTCTTGATTCTGAACTTGAACAAATGCTGTGCTTTGGAACAGCGATAGACGCTGAGAAGTTCTGCAATGAAAAGTCTGCTATCTTTATCGTTCTTCCCGAAGAAGATACAAGCAAGTACTTTATGGTCAGTCTGCTTATCCAGCAGCTTTACCGTGAGATATTAGTCATTGCAGACGAAAACGGCGGCAAGCTTAAAAACAGAGTTATGTTTTACTGCGACGAGTTTGGAACTTTTCCTAAGATAGAGGGCGCTGAATCTATGTTCTCCGCAGGACGTTCAAGAAAAATATCCATTGTGGCGATAATACAGTCCTTTGCACAGCTTGA
>NZ_JBCPGA010000077.1:0-2223 GCF_040914135.1 Ruminococcus sp. RTP21204st1_B2_RTP21204_210225
GAAACAGCATCTTGAAAATTGAACAAAGACGAATAGTACGAAACCCTTGAGAGATTCTTTTGAGAAAAAGAATTAAAGGTCTAACATAAAGACGTAAAAGAAATGTACGTTCAGTGAAGTGAACTGAAACAGGATAACAAGAGCAGAAATGCTTTTGATATACAACTTTAATTAAGAGTTTGATCCTGGCTCAGGACGAACGCTGGCGGCACGCTTAACACATGCAAGTCGAACGAGAGAAGAGGAGCTTGCTTTTCTGATCTAGTGGCGGACGGGTGAGTAACACGTGAGCAATCTGCCTTTCAGAGGGGGATACCGATTGGAAACGATCGTTAATACCGCATAACATAATTGAACCGCATGATTTGATTATCAAAGATTTATCGCTGAAAGATGAGCTCGCGTCTGATTAGCTAGTTGGTAAGGTAACGGCTTACCAAGGCGACGATCAGTAGCCGGACTGAGAGGTTGATCGGCCACATTGGGACTGAGACACGGCCCAGACTCCTACGGGAGGCAGCAGTGGGGAATATTGCACAATGGAGGAAACTCTGATGCAGCGATGCCGCGTGAGGGAAGAAGGTTTTAGGATTGTAAACCTCTGTCTTCAGGGACGAAAAAAAAGACGGTACCTGAGGAGGAAGCTCCGGCTAACTACGTGCCAGCAGCCGCGGTAATACGTAGGGAGCGAGCGTTGTCCGGAATTACTGGGTGTAAAGGGAGCGTAGGCGGGATCGCAAGTCAGATGTGAAAACTATGGGCTTAACCCATAAACTGCATTTGAAACTGTGGTTCTTGAGTGAAGTAGAGGTAAGCGGAATTCCTAGTGTAGCGGTGAAATGCGTAGATATTAGGAGGAACATCAGTGGCGAAGGCGGCTTACTGGGCTTTAACTGACGCTGAGGCTCGAAAGCGTGGGGAGCAAACAGGATTAGATACCCTGGTAGTCCACGCCGTAAACGATGATTACTAGGTGTGGGGGGACTGACCCCTTCCGTGCCGCAGCAAACGCAATAAGTAATCCACCTGGGGAGTACGACCGCAAGGTTGAAACTCAAAGGAATTGACGGGGGCCCGCACAAGCAGTGGAGTATGTGGATTAATTCGAAGCAACGCGAAGAACCTTACCAGGTCTTGACATCGTATGCATAGCTCAGAGATGAGTGAAATCTCTTCGGAGACATATAGACAGGTGGTGCATGGTTGTCGTCAGCTCGTGTCGTGAGATGTTGGGTTAAGTCCCGCAACGAGCGCAACCCTTACTGTTAGTTGCTACGCAAGAGCACTCTAGCAGGACTGCCGTTGACAAAACGGAGGAAGGTGGGGATGACGTCAAATCATCATGCCCCTTATGACCTGGGCCTCACACGTACTACAATGGCTGTAAACAGAGGGATGCAAAGCCGCGAGGTGGAGCGAACCCCTAAAAGCAGTCTTAGTTCGGATTGTAGGCTGCAACCCGCCTACATGAAGTCGGAATTGCTAGTAATCGCAGATCAGCATGCTGCGGTGAATACGTTCCCGGGCCTTGTACACACCGCCCGTCACGCCATGGGAGTCGGTAACACCCGAAGCCTGTAGTCTAACCGCAAGGAGGACGCAGTCGAAGGTGGGATTGATGACTGGGGTGAAGTCGTAACAAGGTAGCCGTATCGGAAGGTGCGGCTGGATCACCTCCTTTCTATGGAGAACAGAGAAGGAAAAGAAAACTTCTCATAAAATAATTCTCCGGTCAGCAAAGGTTTAAGAAAGTAGTTTTTGTTCAATTTTGAGGATGCTGGAAATAGTATCTTTAAAACAGCACAATGGAGTACCTAGTCCCTGCATATGGGGGTGTAGCTCAGCTGGGAGAGCACCTGCTTTGCAAGCAGGGGGTCAGGAGTTCGATTCTCCTCATCTCCACCAAGGGACGAAGGAAGAACGAACTAATAACTAAATGGGCGCATAGCTCAGGTGGTTAGAGCGCACGCCTGATAAGCGTGAGGTCGGTGGTTCGAGTCCACTTGTGCCCACCAGCAAGAGAGATCTTGCAAGGAACGAAACTTGAAAATTGAATAATGAAAAGCAAAAGTAATGCAAATGAGGAAAAATGAACGACAATAACGAAAGTTAAAGTCGGGTAAAAAACCTGCAATTAGCATAAAAATTAAGAGGATTAGACATAATTCAAAAATGGTTAAGCTAAGAAGAGCGTAGGGAGAATGCCTTGGCATTAGGAGCCGA
>NZ_JBCPGA010000077.1:2323-5304 GCF_040914135.1 Ruminococcus sp. RTP21204st1_B2_RTP21204_210225
GAAGGACGTGATAAGCTGCGATAAGCTGCGGGGATCAGCAAGTATGAATTGATCCGCAGATTTCCGAATGGAGCAATCCGTATGTGTATGCACATACATCATATACTGAATCAAATAGGTATATGAGGGGAACCGCCTGAACTGAAACATCTAAGTAGGGCGAGGAAGAGAAATCAACCGAGATTCTGTGAGTAGTGGCGAGCGAAAGCGGAAGAGGCTAAACCATAGGTAGCAATACTTATGGGGTTTCGGACAGCATTTAGTATTGATAATTTCTAGTTGAAACGTGTGGGAAAACGTACCGAAGAGTGTGAGAGTCACGTAAGCGAAAGAGAAAGTCAGCGAGCTGTATCCAAAGTACCGCGGGACACGTGAAACCCCGTGGGAAGATGGGGGGACCATCCTCCAAGCCTAAATACTACCTAATGACCGATAGCGAATAGTACTGTGAAGGAACGGTGAAAAGAACCCCGGGAGGGGAGTGAAAAAGAACCTGAAACCCTATGCTTACAAGCACCGAGAGCACGTCAAAGTGTGATCGGGTACCTTTTGTAGAATGGTCCGGCGAGTTATTGTATGCGGCAAGGTTAAGTGCTTAAGGCACGGAGCCGAAGCGAGAGCAAGTCTGAACAGGGCGAAAAAGTCGTATGCAATAGACCCGAAACCGAGTGACCTATCCATGTCCAGGCTGAAGTGGAGGTAAAACTCCATGGAGGGCCGAACACACGTCCGTTGAAAAGGCCGGTGATGAGGTGTGGATAGCGGAGAAATTCCAATCGAACTCGGATATAGCTGGTTCTCTCCGAAATAGCTTTAGGGCTAGCCTCGTGAAAGATTACTGGAGGTAAAGCACTGAATGGGCTAGGGGTCGAAAGATTACTGAACCCTATCAAACTAAGAATGCCAGATAATTGATTCACGGGAGTCAGACAATGTGAGATAAGTCTCATTGTCAAAAGGGAAACAGCCCAGACCCACAGCTAAGGTCCCTAAACATTGTTAAGTGGAAAAGGATGTGGGGTTGCATAAACAACCAGGATGTTGGCTTAGAAGCAGCCACTCATTAAAAGAGTGCGTAATAGCTCACTGGTCGAGTGACCCTGCGCCGAAAATTCAACGGGGCTAAACAATGTACCGAAGCTTGGGATTCTAAAGTAATTTAGAGTGGTAGGAGAGCGTCGAATAAGGGGTGAAGTCAGAGCGGAAGCGCTGGTGGACTTTATTCGAGTGAGAATGCCGGAATGAGTAGCGAGAATTATGTGAGAATCATAATGGCCGAAAATCTAAGGTTTCCTGAGGAAGGTTCGTCCGCTCAGGGTAAGCCGGGGGCTAAGGCGAGGCGGAGACGCGTAGCCGATGCACATACGGTTGAAATTCCGTAGCCACCGAAAGATTTAAGTACAGGGACGCTTTAGAAGTGATGTTGCCGGGCGATGGTTGACCCGGTCGTAAGGGATCGAAAATGAGTAGAGAAGTCATCATGGAAAGAGACAAGAAAAGCTGTATGAATATCTTAGGTGCCCGTACCGCAAACCGACACAGGTAGATAGGAAGAAGATTCTAAGGCCAACGGGAGAAGGGTTGTTAAGGAACTCGGCAAGTTGACCCCGTAACTTAGGGATAAGGGGTGCTCAAGTGATTGAGCCGCAGAGAATAGGCCCAGGCGACTGTTTAGCAAAAACACAGGTCTCTGCTAAATCGAAAGATGACGTATAGGGGCTGACACCTGCCCGGTGCCGGAAGGTTAAGAGGAGATGTGAGAGCATTGAATTGAAGCCCCGGTAAACGGCGGCCGTAACTATAACGGTCCTAAGGTAGCGAAATTCCTTGTCAGGTAAGTTCTGACCCGCACGAAAGGTGTAACGATCTGGGCACTGTCTCAACAACCCGCCCGGCGAAATTGTAGTACCGGTGAAGATGCCGGTTACCCGCGACTAGACGGAAAGACCCCATGGAGCTTTACTGTAGCCTAATATTGGATTTCGGTATTTCACGTACAGGATAGGTGGGAGACTGGGAAGCACAGGCGTCAGCTTGTGTGGAGTCGACCTTGGGATACCACTCTTGGAGTGCTGGAATTCTAACCTGCGGCTTTGAAGCAAGTCGGGGGACATTGTTAGGTGGGCAGTTTGACTGGGGCGGTCGCCTCCTAAAGAGTAACGGAGGCGCTCAAAGGTTCGCTCTGCATGGATGGAAACCATGCGTCAGAGTGTAAACGCAAAAGCGAGCCTAACTGCGAGAATGACGGTTCGAGCAGTAACGAAAGTTGGAGTTAGTGATCCGGCGGTATGTGAATGGAAATGCCGTCGCTCAACGGATAAAAGCTACCCTGGGGATAACAGGCTGATCTCCCCCAAGAGTCCACATCGACGGGGAGGTTTGGCACCTCGATGTCGGCTCATCGCATCCTGGGGCTGAATTCGGTCCCAAGGGTTTGGCTGTTCGCCAATTAAAGCGGTACGCGAGCTGGGTTCAGAACGTCGTGAGACAGTTCGGTCCCTATCTGTCGTGGGCGTAGGATATTTGCAAGGAGCTGTCCCTAGTACGAGAGGACCGGGATGGACGCACCTCTGGTGCACCAGTTGTCACGCCAGTGGCACAGCTGGGCAGCTATGTGCGGAACGGATAAACGCTGAAGGCATCTAAGCGTGAAGCCGCCCTTAAGATAAGATATCCCTTCTGTTTACAGAGTAAGACCCCTTGAAGACTACAAGGTTGATAGGCTCAAAGTGTAAGCACGGTGACGTGTTTAGCTAGCGAGTACTAATCGGTCGAGGGCTTAACCTTATTGGTTATGACTACTCCTTTTAACCAACAGCTTTTTCATTATTCAATTTTGAGGATTCGTTCCTCTTCACTTAGTCGGTGGCGTTTGAGTTGAGGTCACACCTGTTCCCATGCCGAACACAGTAGTTAAGCTCTTCTTCGCCGAAAATACTTGGATGGTAACGTCCCGGTAAGATAGGGTGCTGCCGACACCT
>NZ_JBCPGA010000078.1:0-5182 GCF_040914135.1 Ruminococcus sp. RTP21204st1_B2_RTP21204_210225
CTATGCGTCCCCTCAAATGGTTTTCGCCTATCGAATTTCTTAATAATAGTGTCCAATATGATTGACAAACCTACAATCGGGAAAGTGAGGAATGAGGAGTGAGGAATTATGGTATCTCCTGCGGCGATGTATTTTTATAAAGCACAATGCGGCACGGCATTTTCAGCCGCACCGCACAGAGCACTATTTATCACAGTTACAATTACTTCCCCATGAAGCCATTGAAAGCCTGATATAATATCCCTGCGCTTCTCCGCAAACAGGACACCTCTCAGGGGCTTGTGTGCCCTCCACGATATAACCGCAGTTCAAGCATACCCACGTTTCAGACTGGGAGGAAGAGAACAGCTTTCCCTCTCTCATAAGCTTGCCAAATGCCGCAAAACGCTTGCCGTGAACATTCTCTATCTTGGCGATATTCGTAAAGTCCTGCGCTATCTTTCCATAGCCCTCCTGTCTTGCGACCTCAGCAAACGCAGGATAAACGTCGTCTGATTCCTGACGCTCGTTGTGGTCTGCCATACCAAGCAAGGTACACATATCCTCCGAAATATCCACAGGATAACCGCCGTCAACAAACACGCTCTCCCCTGACAGCTCTTTGAGATGCTCGTAGAATATCTTTGCGTGAACTTTCTCCTGATTGGCTGTGAATTTGAACAGGTCGGCAAGCACATAAAGCTTCTGCTGTCTTGCCTTTTCCTCCGCCATTGTGTAGCGGTTTCGTGCCTGACTTTCCCCTGCAAAGGCTCTCATAAGGTTATCCTTTGTCTTTGAATTTCTGAAATCTGACATTTTTTTATCCTCCTACTTTACACAGTCAGTGTTCCTGACTTGCTTTCCACAAGAATGAGTATCTGCTCCTCCTCAGCGGTCTGTGCATTTATATATACAAGCACGTTCCTTCCGTTTTCTGCCCTGCACCTGAACTCATAACACAGCTTCTCCTCCAAACCGTCGGTAGGGATAAGTGCAAGCCTGCCGGATACTATTTCAAGGCGCGGGGACACGCTCTCTTTCGCTCGGCTTTGGGATATATCCGCTTCGGGAATATCTCTGTCATAATGGTTCACCAAAAAGCCCTTTGCGTCAAAGCCTAATATCTCACCGTCGTCCATTGCTACTGATACCTTTATAAGGTCGGTGTAACAGCACACGTCAAGGTCGTTGTAGGCGAAATTCACTGTGAGAACGTTGTCGATATTCTCATAGTAGGTGGTTTTCATGGACAGTATGCCGAGGTCATCGAGAAAATCCTCTGCTGCCTTTACTCCCTGCTCGTTTGTAAGCTCTGTGCTTTCGCTGATACGGCTTTTGAGGAAATATGAGATATATCCACCCTGCTTTGTCACCTCGCAAGCCACCGTCTTATCCTCGTTTGAAAATCTCCAGCATGGCATTTTGCCCTCTACCTCTGAGATATCTGTGAACACTGTGGAGTTCATGTTAAGCCCCAGGGAACAGCGTTCAAGGGCTTTGGTCTGTGAAACGTTCTCTGCCTCAGATGTCATGCGTGGGGTACGCTCCATGATATTGTCTGAGAATGGGCCGTCATAAATAAGGCTTGGATAGCTTTCAAAGCTTCCCTCAAAGTCTGAGAAGCCCTCTGTCACTGTGGGCGGGTCGCTCTGCTGTGAGCCTGTTTGGGTGAGGGCTATCTCACCGCTGTTCACTGAGCTTTCAAGCTCCCACATATCCTCGGAAAGTTCTTTGGAAAAGTCATAGAGCGAGGATATGTTCTCATACTCCTCGTCTGTTATCTCCTCGCCGTTTATGAGCCTCTCGCTCACTGCCATGGAGTAGTTTCCTACCTGTGAGAGAAATTTGTAGGTGTTTTCAAGCTGCAGCTCTTCTATGGGAAGCTGTGACAGAGCCGCCTTTGCCGAGGACGCTTCTCTGTAAAGCTTCACCGCAAGTGACTGGTGCATTTTTCCTGAGCCTGCATAAAGTTCCTTTTCAAGAGTGTCGCTCACGTTCTCTACTGCGTCGCACAGATCGCCCATGGCTCTTGAATAGGTGTAGTTCACACTACGCAACGCCCTTTTTTCGCTGCTCATAAGTTGTATATTTCTCACCGCAAGCACACCCACGACAGCCACTGTGAAAGACACTATCCTAACTGCGTTTCGCTTTGATATATCCATTTTTTATGCTCTCCTTTTCTTTTTTCTCCATTATTATGCCAGCTAAAATGCTGATTATTCTCATTAACTGTGCCTTGCAGTGCCATTTAAGGCATATCATGATACACAAAATTTCTTTCCTAATCTTGTGTATCATGAACATCTTTACTTACTTATTATTACATAAATCTCAAAATAAGTGTAATGATTTAACTTTAAAATTACTGAATTGTATTTATTTGTATAAATGCGAATTTGACAACGTGCTGAAAAAGGGCTATAATAAAGGGTGTGTAAAAATTATCGTGTAAAATGGCAGGAAAAATGTTAACTCTGCCTACAATTCTACGGGAGGAAATTATGAAATTTATTCCAAAGCTGACTGGTGTGGTTTTGTCAGCGGCAATAATGGCTCAGTCTGTTCCATTCGTGTATGCGGCAGAGAAAAGCATTGCGTCAAGTGAGCTTTCAAATGATATCCAGATATCAAAGCCTGAATATGCTACAGGCAATATGGAGGCTGATGGTCTTTTAGAGCCTGTCACTGAGGACGACCCTGAGTATCATAAATATCTTGAAAACAACGATCCATACGGCATTATGACAATGTCTGCTCTGTGGGGGGCTGACAGCCTTACTCATCAAAACAGATTCAGCGGTGTTTCAAAGGTCTATGGCATTGACGTTTCCTATTATCAAGGCAACATAGATTGGAAAAAGGTCAAAAACAGCGGTGTGGAATTTGTTATCATAAGAGTAGGCTACCGTGGCTATGGCAGTGCAGGAACGCTTGTGGAAGACCCTAAGTTCAAGACCTATCTTGACGGAGCTACCAAGGCAGGGCTTAAAGTTGGCGTATACTTCTACACGCAGGCGATAACCACAGCCGAGGCTAAGGCAGAGGCTAAGTTCGTTCTTGACAGGATAAAGGGATATTCTCTGCAAATGCCTGTTTATTACGATATCGAGTCTGTTGACTATGACACTGGCAGACTTGACAGTGCAGGGCTTTCCAAGGCTCAAAAGACCGCTCTTTGCACAGCTTTTTGCGACACTATCATAAAATCGGGCTACAGCGCAGGTGTTTATGCAAACTACACATGGCTAAACTACTACATTGACGGAGCAGGGCTTGGCAAGAAATATCCTATATGGCTGGCTCACTACACAAGCAACACCAATTATGACCAGCGCATGGATATGTGGCAATATTCAGGAAGCGGTACTGTTTCAGGCATTTCAGCCTACACTGACGTGAACGTATGGTATTCGGGCAAGCTTCCCCTTTATGTGTCCGACCTTATCTCTGTGTCAAACACCTCCACTTCCAACACATTTGCTTGGAACGGCGCTCCTGACGCAACAGGATATGAGGTATATCAGGGAACAAGCCCTAGCGACACAAGCAAGAAAAAAATAGGCGACACAAAGAATACATACTTTACAAACTCTAACAAGTCCACAGGCACAATGTACAAATACATGGTAAGAGCCTACAGTGACGCTTCGGGCAAGCGTGTTTACGGGGATTACTCCGAGGTATTCACCACCTGCACTCTTCCTGCAAACATCTCAAAGATATCCGCTTCTGCAAGGGGAACTTCTGTCACCATTAGCTGGGGCAAGGTTTCAAAGGCGACCGACTACATCGTGGAGCATTATGTGAACGGTGTATGGAAGCAGGTCGGCACAACTTCAAGCCTTTCATACAAGGTGAATGGTATCACACAGAACGGTGTTAATAAGTTCAGAGTAAAGGCAAGAAGAAATTACAGTGGCGTATACTACAACGGTGGTTACACATATGTAAACGCTGAGGTCACTGACATACCAAGTACGGTAACAGGCATAAGAAGCACTTCAAACACGTCTACATCAAACACCATAACATGGAACGCTTCCAAAAAAGCGGAAGGCTATGAGATCTATCAGTGGATAGGTACTAACGACAGCTACAAGCTCATAGGCACGACCACGTCCACAAAGTTCACAAACTCAAAGAAAAGCTCAGGCACGATGTACAGATACAAGGTAAGGGCATTCAACACTGTTGACGGACAGCGTATCGAGGGTGCATATTCCTCTGAGCTTACCACCTGCACTCTTCCTGCAAACGTATCATTCTCCCTTTGCTCCACTGACGTTGATTCCATAACACTCAACTGGAACAAGGTATCAAAGGCTACAGGCTATCAGGTAGAGATGTACACAAACGGAACATGGAAAACTCTCTCCACCCTTTCGGGAACGAGCTACACTGCAAGCGATCTTTCACAGAAAACAGCTTATCGTTTCAGAGTAAGAGCCATAAGAAATTATAACTACATAAACTACTACGGTGACTACACTGAAAAGGACATCACCATTCGTCCTGCAAACACACCAGAGGGGCTTTCCTCATCAGTGAACACATCAAGTTCCAACACTATCACATGGGAAAGCGTGAATGGAGTATCTGGCTACAGCGTTTATCAGTGGATAGGCACTACCGACAGCTACAAAGAGCTTGGGGACACTATTTATCCATACTACATCAACTCAGGCAAGTCATCAGGCACTATGTACACATACAGAGTAAAGGCATATTATGTAAGCGACAATGTTATGCAATACAGCAAGCCTGCACAGGTGGTCACCTGCACACTTCCTGCAAACGTCACTGTCAAAACGGCAAAGCGTTCGGGAAGCAACATCTCACTTGCATGGAACAAGGTATCAAAAGCCACAGGATATGAGATATATGTGAAGTCAGGAAGCAGTTGGAAGAAGCTCACCACAACATCAGGCAAAAGCTACACTGCAAAAAATCTGTCAGGCACTAAAACATTCAGAATAAGGGCATACAGAAAATACAATGGTGTGAACTATTATGGTGCTTATACTGAAAAGACGGTTAAATAGTCACTTGCCGTGACGGGCATTTTACGCCACACATTGTGATATGATACAAATTTGCACCGCTGAATAAAAATGAGGCGCTGTAAAAAAAGCGCAACAAAGCCCGTGGATTTCCTCGATATGGAAGCCCACGGGTTTTAATATATCACACAGCAAAAAAG
>NZ_JBCPGA010000079.1:0-5090 GCF_040914135.1 Ruminococcus sp. RTP21204st1_B2_RTP21204_210225
TGCTGCTGAACAGAGCCGGACGCAGGAACAACTGATCGTATCCGGCAGGTTTATGCAAAGCTACAATAGAAAAAAGGCATCATGTATCCGGACATGATGCCTTTTTGTTTATCGTACGGTGTCAGCGGTCAATTTACGAATTTCATAGAGCCTGTTCTATACTTCTGAACTGCGACGGAGTAATACTCTCGAACCTTTTGAAAATCTTGCAAAAATAACTGCTGTCGCAGAAACCTGTTTCTTCAACTATCTGATCGACAGTTTTCTGCGTTTCTGCCAGAAGCATTTTAGCCGCCTTTATCTTGCGTTTTGTGATATATTCCATCGGTCGGCAGTTCAAGGTCTGCCTGAATAATCTGCACAAATGCTGCGAAGAAACGCCTGCGGCTTTACTTATGGATTCAAGACCGGTCTGTTTCATATAGTTTTCGTCAATATATGCGATCGTCTTTGTCACCGCAGGGGCAATTTGTACACTGCCTTTTCCTTTCGCCGCAAGACGGCTCAATTCAATGAAAAAAGCTGTACAGATAGCCCGACGCTCACCAAAAAGACGGGAAGACTGCTTTCTTTGCTGATTATCGGATAATCGTAGAATTTCAAAATTAATTCACCGCCTGTGCTAAAATCGTTATATCTTAATAATATCATTCATTGACTTGTATGTCAATAAGCGTTATAATCTGGCTATTTCAACTTCCGTGTTGATGTTAACAAGCATTTAACAATCAACTTATGTAAAATGAAATAATTTAGAACGCAATATTTGTTCAGCTATACAAAAATCTTGTGCATATGAGAGAAATATGCAGAATATAGTGACTTTTGGTGTTATATGTGTTAAAATAATGTATGCATAGATAAAAAAGTCTATTGCAAAAAAATGTGGTGAGTCCAATGAAGATGTGAATATTCATTATGCACAATTATCCGTTGCAATAATTGTGTTATATGATGAAATTGAATTTATTTGCAACAAAACTTGAAGAAAATCACACCTATATTATAAAAAATATCGTTAAGAGAATCGCAGCTCAGGATGATTATGTTAGGGTCAACTACCAAATTGACAAAATTTCCAATGCTACATCCGTTTCATATAGAACAACGGTTGGAGGTACATATATTGCAAGTGGAGAAATATCAAGTAAAGGAAACCATACTACGAAACACATTAATGCGACATATATTGATAAAGGTGAACGTATTTTGTGCACCATGTCACTCAATCCAGCTCCGTCAGGTGTAGGTAGTCAGGCTTCAGGATATGTTAGCGGTAAATAAAATTTAAACTAAGGCAATATCACTAACTATCTTTTTATGTGATATTGCCTTAAATTATACGATCAATTTAACAGCTTGATTTCTATACTACCTCGCAGCAATAACCCAAAAGAAAGGAATGACATATGAAAAATATCAGAAAAACAAAAGTATTATTGCCCATGATGTTGGCGGCTGTGGCGCTGTCAGCTTGTGAAAATACTCCCGACAATATCAGAAGCAACAAGCATTCGGCTGAGGTGGACAGCGGCGAGGCTTATGTTTCGTCAGAGAATATTTATGACAGCTTTGATGCTGCATTTGAAAAAGAGTATACAAAATTCAAGCTACCCGAAAAATCGGCGGTGAGCATTTGCAAACCTGACGGCGTTTATGACTTGGAGCTTGCTTATATCAATGCCGAAAATGATATGGACTGGCTGTCGTCAAAAGTGGAAGAGCTGCAAAGTGCCTTGGATATCAAGATCGATGGTAAGATCGAAACTGTGGAAGATCAGGCACAGCTCCAGGACGAACATAACAAACTTAAAATAACACGCTTTGCACAGCCTTATTGCTGTTGGGAGGCAAGCGAAAACGGCGTAAATACCGCAGACGCTGACGCCGATAATATGGAGCTTTTTTATCTCGACAGACCAACTTCTGAAAATGCTGACAGCGGACTTTTGTCTGCTGCGGACAAGGCAAAGACTTTGGCGGACACGTTCAGCAATGTGCTTGGAGAGGAGCTTGACAATGTGGTCAGTGACGGGTATATAATCACCACCGACAGCGGTGTTGGCTATGAGATCGAGATACAAAAGGCATATAAAGGTATCGGCATACAAAATGTTTTTTCCACGAATGCTGATGATACGCTGTTCGTGAAGGGAAATGCCCTTATGACCTATTCAATGCAAACTTATACCGATCTCGACGCAAACTTTGACCCCGAATATTACATAGGTTGTAACGCTTTCAAGGTGGCAAAGGCTGAGAAAATAGACAAAATGCTGTCTTTCAAGGGCGCTTGCGATCTGCTTGAGGAAAATCTTGCGGACAAAATCGATATACAGTTTGATGACGTCAAGCTTATGTATGAACCTCGTGGCGAGAGTACCGAAGTCGGCGAAAGTGCGGATAATATATGCTGTACGCCAAAGTGGTATTTTATTATCGACGATAAGCAGCCGACAGGTCTGCACGCAATAAATTATGTGACAGTCGATTGCGTTACGGGCGAGATATATGTGCTTATTCCATAGGGGGTGGGGCAATGAAAGCACTTAAATGCGACCTTAACAAGAGTATGCTGAATATCGGATATGTCGGTGCGGTGCTGCTCACGACCCTGCTATGCTTTACCGCAAAGGCGTATACTGACCCAAACACGGCGAAGATATACACGGTGTTTGAGTGCATTGCAAAGCTTGACAAACAGCTTTTTGCTGATGATTATTCCTTCAGTTCCTATCTGATATTCGCAAAAGGTATGTCGGGATATATGGCAATGTTTCTGCCTATAATAGCGGCTTTTCCCTTTATGACGGCATTTTGTGCAGAGCGAAACGGCGGCTCAATGCGGTTCAACATAACCCGAACAGGCAGTTTGAGATATTATCTGTCAAAATTCTGCTCAGCATTTTTGTGCGGCGGTTCAGCCGTTCTATTCGGATATATAATTTTCGGCGTTATCGTGCGGATAATATTTCCGCAATTGAGCCAATACGAACTTTCCGCAGATGATTTATCATTCGTGCTTGTGAACAATAAAGACGAGCTTACGGGCGTGTTGAGATATATGCTTTCGGCATTTTTGTATGGAGCTATAAGCACAATGCCTGCACTTTTCATAAGCTCATTCTGCAAAAATCCGTATCTTATAACCTGCGTGCCATTTATGGTAACATATATGTGGCAGATAACTGTGCAGAAACTTATTGCAAATTCAATGATGAAAGAGGATTTCGACAGGGCAAGCATATTGGAGAATTTTTATCCCAACAGCATAATGAATTTGTCATATTACACAGCTTTTGCCGACACAAAATACATTCTGTTTTTCAATTTAGGGATAATACTTTTATCTGTGATAGGTTTTATAGTAATAATGAATATGCGGCTGGACAAAGGGGTGTAAGCAATGAAAAATTTTAGTTTTAAACAAGCCTTTTCCTGTGCGGCAACGGAATTTGTAAAGTGGGTCTGTGACGCACGAATGGTGATCGTTGCGGTGCTGCTCATATTCATAAACAATTTTGCAGTTTCTCCGCTGACCAACAATGCAGAGCTTATGGGTGAGCCGCTTAACATACTAGAGCCATTTATAGCTGTGGCGAATTCTGAGATACTGATACTTATAATCCCCATAGTTTTTCTTACCCTCATTGCTGATTATCCGAAAGTTGACACCAATACCGTGTTTTATATCGTGCGTATCGGCAGGGCAAACTGGTTTGTAGGGCAGGTTTTGAAACTTGTTTTTATGATAGTATCATATCTTGCGGTAATATTTCTCGGTACAGTTTTGCCAATGCTTTCAAAGGGTTTTTGGTACAATGGCTGGAGCAATGTTGCCACGGGTTTTGTGAAAATGTTCCCCGACAGGCGAGGCGATTTCGGAGTTGAGCTGCTTCCAGAAAATCTCTACAATCAGCTTTCGGTATTTGAGGCGGCGGTAAAAAGCTATCTGCTCGTGGCGGCGTATTTGATGATAATAGGGCTGATACTGCTGGTGTTTTCACTATTCAAGCGAAAGACATTGGGCTTTATCATATGCGGCGGAATGATATCCCTTGGAATGGCGTTCAGTGCTATAAGGACAAATCTTATGTGGACAATGCCAATGGCAAACTCAATAACTTGGCTGCATTACACGAAATATTTCAAAAAGCCAATAATGCCGATGAGCTTTTCTGTGATTTATCTGCTAGTACTTATTGCGGTTCTGCTGGTTTTCGGAGGGATAGCCATTGGTAAGTTTAATTATGATAATGTGACGGAGGTTGCAAGTTAGGGGGACGAAATGGATATCATCAATGTAAATGACGTATGCCTTACGCTTGGCAAAACGGAGATACTAAAGCACATAAATGTGTCCTTTGAGGAGGGCAAGATACACGGACTTATCGGGCGAAACGGCAGTGGAAAAACGATGCTGATGAAGTGCATATGCGGCTTTATCAAGCCCACATCGGGTGAGATAACAGTTGACGGCAAGCAAGTGGGCAAGGACGTTGACTTCCCGAAAGATATGGGTATCATTATTGAAACACCTGGGTTTATACCTTACTATTCGGGCTACAAGAACTTAAAGCTTCTTGCGGGGCTTAACAACAAGATAGGTAAAGAGGAGATAAAAAGCAGTATGAAACAGGTGGGACTTGATCCTGACCTAAAGCGTCACGTTCGTAAATACAGCCTTGGTATGCGGCAGCGTTTGGGACTTGCACAGGCTATCATGGAAAACCCAAAGATACTTATTCTCGACGAGCCGTTTAACGGTCTTGACAAGGACGGAGTAAAAGAAATGCGTGAGTACCTACTTTCATACAAGGAGCAGGGCAAGACTATTCTTATATGCTCACACTCTACGGAGGACATCTCAGTGCTGTGCGATACTGTGCATGAAATGGATAAGGGTGTGATTGAGGAGGTAAGGTGACATAGACTGAATAAGTATGGATTCGTACAAACAGATATCAGGAGCCGATATTGATAGGTTAAAATTAGGACTATTCTGAATAGAATAAGGCGCTGTAAAAAAACGCGCAATAAAAAAAGACTGCAACCACCCTTAAAAGGGTAGGAAAGCAGTCTTTTTTGTG
>NZ_JBCPGA010000007.1:0-101860 GCF_040914135.1 Ruminococcus sp. RTP21204st1_B2_RTP21204_210225
CTATGCGTCCCCTCAAATGGTTTTCGCCTATCGAATTTCTTAATAATAGTGTCCAATATGATTGACAAACCTACAATTTTTAGAAGCAAAACTTGTTAAAATAGGTTCTCACATCAGTTTTCCCATAGCTCAGTTATAATGTTATAAAACCGCATGTAAAGCTTGTCATCAGAAGCAAGCACCTCAGCTAAAAAAGAGCGAACAGTTTTATTATCAGCATATGCAATAAGCTTTTTTATTGCAACTTCTCTGGCCGCAAGATCATCTTTTGTATATGCAGGTCTGAGCAAAATATCGGTCGCATTTTTGAATGAAAGCCCATTTCCCCTACATTCATCAAATTTATAAAGTGCTGCCACCATATGCTTGCAGTTATATCCGTCGCAAGCGTATGGACAAGTATAATCCATATCTAAAATCTCATTTTCATCATCTTCTGAAAAAACTATCTTGACGATATAATCTTTGCTTCCTGATACAACGGCTTTAAGCTCGTTGTTGGAATATTTAATATCATGGACAGCACCATTTAAGAAATAATCATGACCTCTGTCATGTACCCCTGTTGAAAAAAGGCATTTCAACGCAATGTTCATTTTGTCACATCTCCCTGTTCCTGATAAGCTTGATCTGCACCAGTTATAAATTTTAAACTACCTTTTATATTATCGCTGAATTCATCAAGATCGTCAAATGTTATGACACTATCATTTATGAGTTTAAGAAGTATCATCATTACATCTGATTTACGGTATGGCACAATCACCCCTGGACTACGCTTATCTTTATTTATACGCTTTTCAAGCTCCCAAAACTTTTCAGAGGCAAGCTTTTCTTCGTTCAGCAGTGAAATATATTCTTTGATAAGTCTTTCCATATATGTCTCTTGCCATTTGGGAAGTAATTTTTTTAAATAAGTCCCAACCTTTCTTTGAAATATCCATTTTATTCTCTCTTCTTGTCGGTTTTTTATTATATCATTTTTCTGTAGCAAAAACAAGGTGCAGAAAAGTTTATTGTATGAGAAATACACTATCAAATATCTCGCAAAAAAAATATAAGAAAAAAAGAATATATCATAATTGTGCCGAATTGGTTCAGTAAACTGTACTAAGCGGGTGCTATAATATATACAGAAGCTTGAAAAGGGAATAAAATCAAAAAAACACACCACAGACCATTTTGGAACAGTAAACAGAACCTTAAAGGTGCTATAATAAGCACATAAGGTTAAGACAGAGTTGATACGGAGGTAAGGCTATGAAAAAGAACACAAAGATTTTTAACACAGAGGTCATTGAGAGATTGGCATTGTCAGATAACATTCCGCCATTTGACGAGCAAAGAAAGGGTACACAGGTCATCATGATCGAGGAGGGCAAAAAGACGGTGATATATGATGATTATTCTATGTATTGTGACGCTGACGCAAGAAAGTGGAGAGTAGAGGCATACAACAGGACGGACGGCAGAAAGTATGATAGATTGTGTATGTGCGGAGGCGTTTATCCTACAAGAAAAAGGGCTATAGCTGAGATAGACAGATTTGCATACAGAGGTAAAAATCTGGTGTTCTTTGTCCTGCCAATAGGTTTTACATATGACAAAAAGGCTATGATATGGCAGGGCGAGGAGCAGTACTCATGCGATGATAAGCTAGTCCTTGCAACTAAAAAAGAGCTTGTGGAAGAAAGCAAAAAGCGCATGAAATTTATGACAGACAGAATGGGGAGTGGAAGAATAAACAGAAAGAAGCTCACAAAAGCGGAAGCAGAGGCTCTGGCGGCGTTTGATGAGTTTCAGAAGTATCGTGAGGATAAGTGTTATCCATATGCTATCATAGGTGGCAATGCAGTGCTTTATGTTAGTCCGTACAAAAATGATTGGAAAGCCGAGCGTGAGTGCCTTGATACGAAAGGCGACGGTATAGACGGCTGTGTTTCAGCCTTTGTTTATAACAGTATAACTCCTGAAACAAGCGAGAAAGGAGATATTTTTTTCAAGATAATTTCAAATACTATAATTCGTGTGGCATAGCTGATTGACAGGAATATATTCCCTGTGATACAATATAATTATAGAGATAATTGTTATAGGAGGGCGAACTATGGCAGAAAACAAAAACATAAAAGATAAGCTTGAAAATCTGAAAGAGGGGCATAGAAAGAGCAATAAGGATATCATAGAGTCGCTGTTTGCGATTCTGGGGTATCTGAAAAATAATACGGATGTGGACAATCCCACAAGTCAGACGCAAATGCGCAAGGTGGAGGAAATAAGCGAATATCTCGGCACAAAAAGTACATTTCACAACAAAATGGTAAACATGGCGATAGCCCTTGATTCCGCTGACGGCGTGACTTTGAATGAAAAACGTGACTGTAGATTGATGTTCGACTCAATAGACGCACTTATCAAGGAATATGAAAGCGACAAGTATTTTGATGACGATGATGACGAACTGACCCTTGCAGAGAAAATAAACTCTGTGAGAGGTATATACTACAATCACCCATTTTCCAAAAGCGAGGTCACTGATCTTATAAATGCCGTGAAAATGTCAAAGGCGATAGACGAGGATAAAAAGCCTGACCTAGTTGAGCGTATAAAAACCGAGCTTGCTTCAAGCCATTATAAGGAGTATACCTGTCCCATATACAACACCGAAAATACAGATTCTCAGGGGCTAAGAGAGAATTTAAATACTATCCAGCAGGCGATCAGCAACAGGCAGCAAATAGCCTTTAAGTTCAATTTTTATACCACAGAATATGACCTGAAAGCAAGCCAATATATACTCAAACCTGTTTTGACAAAACGCAAGGACACTTTTGTAAGCCCGCATTTTATCGTTGCCGATAAGGGCAGATTTTATATGCTCGGCTGTTTTGAAAGCGACAAGCCGAGATATACAGAGGACAAAAAGAAGCTTTGCATATATCGTATCGACCTTATGTCGAATATCAAAATAAGAAAGATAGGCAAAAGCTTCGCGGCGGCAACAGGTGCTAACAACGTAAATAATGCCGTTCAGGGGAGCAGTTACGAGCGTTTTAAGAACAATCACCTTGGCATGAGCTATGACAGCCCTTCAACTGTTACCTTGAAAGTGAGAAATCCATATAAAACAGGAACGAACAATCTTACTTTTATCCATGACAGCTTTGGCGAGGATTATAAGATAACAACAGAGGCGTATAAAAAGGAACACAAGCTCCCTAAAAATCAGACGGATTTTGAGATAGTTGAAGTAAGGACAAGCCCATATGGCATAGTAAATTGGGCTTTGCAATATTCAGACAAAGTGGAGGTGATAGAACCTAAGAGCGTAGTCAAAAGCATAAAAGAACGAGTTGAAGAACTCTGTAAAAAGTATAATGTGAGTGTTTAGGAGGAATTTGTATGAAAACTAATGAGGAAATAACATCTTATGAGCCAAAAAATTTTAAGGAAAACTATAAGGCTTATCTGGTAGATTTGCTGACAAAAGACTATGAGTTTTGTAAAAGTAGGGAAGCGGCTGAGAAAAAGTGTAATAAGATAGTGTTAGATCTTAGAAAAAAAGGTGAAATAATAAAGGATAAAAGTGAGAGTTCAAACAAACTGTATATTGACCCTGACAAAAAGGAAAATGAAGAATTTTATAGAGAACTGTCAAATTTTCTTAATGCGTCAAGAATAAGTCGGAAAAATAATAAAATTTTGTCATTTGAAGCAAATGAAGCTCCCTACGGCATGATAACTGTGTATTATAAAGACAAATATGGTAACAAACAACACTTTACGGTACACTCAGACCAGTTTGGTTTCAGTGCAGTTCCATGTATATATTTTAGGAAGAATTATCCATTGAGCCGATATCTTGAAATGCAGAAAAATAAATCAGACAAAGACCCAGACGCAGTAGCTGAATTTCTTGCAAATTATGTTTATACCACAAGAACGCTTGGTGGTTCTTTTCTTTGGCCTGAAACTTTGTGGAAAGACTATAATAAGAGTAGAGGTAATGGAAACTATATTGAGGATAGAGTTGACTTAACTTTGTTAGAAATAAAGCATTACTTTGAGTATAGAGATTTGGACGATAAAAAGAAATTTAAATATAGCGGAGATATTCTTTTCCGCTATTATGATAATTTAGACGCTCAAACATGGTTTGGCTTCTTTGACAGCTTCGAGGACTATGTAGACTTCTTTATGTTCAACGATTTTGTAGACAAAGATAAGCAAACAAAGGAGTATACACCGATAAATATTCTTACGGGAGAAGCTTTTGAAACAGATTATCCAGGATATAAGAAGGACACTCTCAAAGAAATCGAAGACGAAAAACAGCTAAAAGAAATGCTCGAACGAGTTAGGGATATGGTTGAAAAGAGAACAAAGAAAATGGAAGACCTGATAAACGAATACAAGCAAACTAATGATACAAAAGGAGAAAAGCATGAAAATATACTGCATGAGTGATATCCACGGCTGTTATTCAGCACTTTGCGACGCTTTGGAGTTTGTCTTTGACCACCTTGACGAGCCTGACACAAAGCTTATCTTTCTGGGAGATTATATCCACGGCGGCGAGGACAATATAGCTGTGCTTAAAAAGATAATGGGCTTGCAGAATATATATGGTCATAGGAAGGTGGTGGCGCTTCTTGGCAATCACGAGGAAATGGTGATGAGCGGTTTTTCTTCGGTCAATGAAATGCTAGGCAGCGGCGAATATGATGACGCTGATGACTCGTATAGATATTGGTTTGAACGTCTGCCGAGATACCATGTTGAGGGCAACACTATCTTTGTCCACGCAGGCATTGACGAGGATTCTGGCAATGCTTGGGAATACTGCACCGAGGATTATATTTTTACAGAGCAGTATCCTCACCGGCTTGGCAAGATACACGGACTTGACAAAAAGGTGGTGGCAGGGCATGTCCACACCAGCAGTATAGCAGGCGACCGCAGATTTAACGATATCTACTATGACGGAGCGAGTCACTACTACATTGACGGAGATGTGCTCAGCACAGGAGATATAAATGTTCTTATGGTAGACACTGACACTGATAAGTATTATAAGGTAACAGAGAATTACAATATTCCTATTGAGCCTTATGACAGTGAAGCTTGGTAGACTATTGTATGCCGTCTTAAAACCCAATATAACACTAACGTCCCCAAGTTTTCCTCGGGGACGTTTTTTACTTTGTCAACTGCCATGAAAAGAGTTAATTAAAATTCAGAACTTTTGTTCGATTTTCTATTGTAAAACAGAAAGTTTCGTGGTATACTATTATACATAAAGGAAAAAGGCGGTGATGCTATGGAAAAGACTTATGTTGCAATAGACCTGAAATCTTTTTATGCTTCGGTGGAGTGCGTGGAAAGGCAGCTTGACCCATTGAATACAAACCTTGTGGTGGCTGATGAGAGCCGAACGGAGAAAACTATATGTCTTGCAGTGTCACCGTCACTGAAAAGCTTTGGTATTTCAGGCAGGGCAAGGCTTTTTGAGGTCATTCAGCGTGTGGAGCAGGTCAATAAGGAGCGTTTGCAGAAAGCTCCTAAAAGACAGTTTGCAAAGAAAAGCTATATCTATTCGGAGCTATCTGACCCTGCCTGCGAGCTTGATTATATCGTGGCAACTCCGCAAATGGCGAAATATTTGGCTGTGAGTGCAAAAATATACGGGATTTATCTGAAATATGTGTCACCAGAGGATATTTTCGCCTATTCTATCGACGAGGTCTTTATTGACGCAACGGGCTATCTCGGGCTTTATAACGTTGACGGACGTGGCTTTGCACAAATGCTCATTTTGGACGTGCTGAAAACTACAGGTATAACCGCCACAGCAGGCGTTGGAACGAATATGTATCTGTGCAAGGTGGCAATGGATATTGTGGCAAAGCATATCCCTGCGGATAAAAACGGCGTCCGTATCGCAGAGCTGAACGAACAGCTTTACAAAGAAACGCTGTGGGGGCATACCCCTATCACGGACTTTTGGCGTGTGGGCGCAGGCACAGCAAGCCGTCTTGAAAAGCTTGGTATTTACACCATGGGAGATATCTCACGCTGGTCGCTGGACCATTATCTTATAGGGAAGCTTTACAAGGTTTTCGGCAAAAATACCGAGCTTCTTATCGACCACGCATGGGGTATCGAGCCTACCGCCATACCTGACGTGAAGTCATACCGCCCCTCAAACAACAGCATTTCCTCTGGGCAGGTCTTGCAAGAGCCGTGTAATTATGAGCGCACAAGGCTTATTCTGTGGGAAATGGCTGATATGCTGTCCCTTGACCTTGTGGATAAGGGCGTTGTAACAAATCAAATCGTTCTCACTGTGGGGTATGATAAAGAAAGCTTGGCGGACGGTCACTATACGGGCGAGGTGGTTTGCGACCACTATGGCAGGAAGATACCAAAGCACGCCCATGGCACTCAAAATCTAGGCAGGCACACTTCCTCGACCAGAAAAATAATAGACGCAACCATGGCTCTTTTTGACAGAATTATCGACAAGACTTTGCTTGCAAGACGGCTTAATCTGACCGCCTGTAATGTCATAAGAGAAGAGGATATCCCCGAAATTGAGAGCTATGAGCAGATAAGCTTGTTTGATATGGCGGAAGCGGCAAATGCTGATAACAACGCAGAAGAAAAAGAAAGGGCATTGCAGGAAGCAATGCTCTTGATAAAGCACAAATATGGGAAAAATGCCATTTTAAAAGGCACGAACTATACCGAGGGCGCTACGGCAAGGGTGCGTAACCGCAGTATAGGCGGTCACAAGGCATGAAAGGTGGGTCTTACAATGTATGACAATTATTATGATATAAAGCAGTTTTCACGTCCGCACTATGACGATCATCCGCAAATGTCTATATCGGACAGGGCGGCGCAGTTCAGCCCTTTTGCAGCTTTGACAGGCTATGACGCTGCTGTTGATGAAACCGCAAGATACACCGAAATCAGGGAGGAGCTGACAGAGGACGAGGTAAACAAGCTCAATGACGATCTCAACCGTCTGCTTGATATGTTTGACGAACGTCCTGAGATAAGGGTGACATATTTTGTTCCCGATAAGAGAAAAAGTGGTGGCAGCTATCAGACCAAGACAGGCATAGTGAGAATTTATGACGGCTACACCAATGAGCTTGTTTTTATGGACAAGACTAGGATAGCTGTGGAGGATATGTGTTTGGTGGAGTTTGTGGAGGAGAGAGGGGAAATACAGTAGAATAAACCTTATTTGCTGATTTTTCCAGACGTTGTTACGCCATATATGCTATGACCCAAAATTCAGAAGTTCCGCCACGCAAAAAAGCCCATCAAATAGCGTATCTACGTTGTTTGATAGGCTTTTGTTTTTTCTTGACTTCAGATATTTGCCGTAATGTTTTTGCGTTCTTTTTGTGGGTATGCGGAATAAGAAACGGATAGCCGTCTGATGAGGACGGTTATCCGTGTTTGGGTATATTCAGTTACTAAGCTAAATGAGAATTTACAGTGCAGAACTGTTTATCCCGTCAAAAGCAAATTCTTTCGATTCATCATCATAAATAAATATCAATTCTAATCCCAAATAATCGTCTGGATATCCAAGATCAGTTCCAAGCAGTGCTGTTTCAATCGAAAGAATATCATCTTCAAATGATACTGACCTAATATACCACTCACCTGTAAGCACCGATCGTTTCGGGAACATTCCCTCTTCATCATTACACAGATCATCATTGTTGATATAATCCCGTATTTCATCTTCAGAAATCTGCAATAAAGTTCTTTGGCTATTTTCAAATAAGGTCTTTGAAACCGAGGATGTGAAAAAATACTGCGGTTCTAATTGATTTTCATAGTTAGAAAACAGGTTATCCGGATTTGGTTTGGATAAACGTATCATTTTTAAATTCATAAGCCACAACTCCTCTAAATTCCGATTTAGCAGAGAAAGCTATATCACTTTCTCATTTATCTTTATTATACCAAACCGCCCCGAAAAAGTCAATCTGTAAACCTTTTGCAAACAAATAGCGTTGCAATATACCGCCAGTTGTGCTATAATCAGGATATAGAGCAGAGCGGAGGTGAATCGCAATGGATAACAAAAACGAAGAATTAGTAAACTGTGTATTATACAAGAAAATCAAACGGGTGGAGAGCGCAGAAATCTCTATCAGCAAGACCATGATAAAATCGGCTCAACAGGATAATGACGGCAATTGATGATCATATTAAATGAATAGGAGGGTTTTACTTGACCGTTGATACAAAAGAGGTAGTTACTACTATAGCCTATATGATAGGCGTCCGAATGTCAGCTCTGACCGTGAGTTACGGTGAATGTTCCGAGCTTATCGAGAAGCTCCAAGCCGATAAGGACGCCACTACGATAAGATATTTATGTAAGCTGCGAACCGTACTGATGCAGAAATTCAAAAAGACCGATGATCTTATGCGGTATCAGCTCAAAAATTTGCATAACATAGAATGGTACGATACGGATAATATCAAACAGCTTGAAAAATGGGGATTTACCATTATCCAAGCGAATTGCCGTTCAGAGAAGTATATGCAGGAGTTTACAAGGCTCATCAATGAAAATATCGACAAGTGCTCTCATTTGTTTTACGATTGGCTGAATTGGGAGTATATCCGAGATCTGTTCTTTGTTCCGAAATACAACAAGAACGGTGTCATGAAGCAGGAGTTCACCAAGTACATGGCGAACATCGAGCATTACCCATTTCAAATGTATATTCACTGGCAACCTGCCGAAGTCGGGAGCATCATCTATTCCGACCGTAAGTTTTTGAAGATCATCTACGGTCAGCATAATGACAGCTTCACCGATTATACGAAATATCGGGACGCAGATGATGAGACCCGAAACAATATCTATAATTTTATCGACAGCACCGAGAAAACAGCTATAGCTGTCGATTGTGAGAACTCTGATCCATACAAGCTTTATAGTGTTCTGAAAGGCTTGAATCAGGAGGAGCTTGCTAAGATCGAGAAGATCACGCTATATGACGATCCGAACACTACCGCAGGCTGGGATTGGCTCTCTAAATTCACGCAGATACCCGTTGAACATATAGAGATCGACCGAGTGACAGACAGAAAGTCACTGGTCGATGTGCGAATGACTGCAAGCGTAGTCACGGACTTCTACCGTGACGGGATAACATCTTTTATTATAGTGTCAAGTGATTCCGACTTTTGGGGACTTATCGAGAGCCTGCCGAAAGCAAAGTTTCTCGTTATGTACGAATACGAGAAGTGTGGAACGGCGATCAAGAACGCCCTCGCACAGCACGGCATCTATTATTGTGCCATTGATGATTTCTGCACCGCAGGCACGGAGGAGTTGAAACGTGCCGTACTCTTTGCGGAGCTTGAAAAGCATTTGCCATCACTCATTGGAGAAAACCCTCTGGAGCTTACTCACAAGATATATGAAGCCACAAAAGTGACCGCTACCATGAAAGAAATGGAGAACTTTTGCAATAGATATGTCAAGACATTGCGTTTGAAGGTGAACTCCGAAGGAAAATTCGTGATAGAGATCCAAACAATCTAAGAAAAACTCCCATGGCTTTCTATCAATATCATTAAGCTAATAAAATCAAGAAATAAAATTGCGTGAAAATATCTAAGCCCCACGGTGTATTTAAGGTCATCAGAAGAAAAAAGATCTTCAGATAAATTTGTAGCAATTACTTCATAGCCGTCATCTGATATTTTAAAGCGAACAATCCGTACAGGCAACTCATAAATAACAGTAAGCTCTGATTTTTTTTTAGGAAGAAAAACAAAGGTACAGTTAAAACTTTTTTGCATAAAAAAAGACTTCATACCGCTGTGAAACAGTATGAAGTCTGAAAAAAATCTTAGATCACCAGCAGTAGCATACAGAGTAGATCGTTACTGTGCCGTTTGCTGCACCTGCATGGATCTGATCCAGCTTTCCGCCGAAATCGGAAGTGCCGAATGCTGACTTGCAGTTGTTGTAAGAATACTTTACGTAGTAGTGTCCGTTTGCTGTGCCTGTTTCGCTTGGTGAAACCTTTGCCCACTCTGCTCCGCCTGACCAGCTCTGAAGAACAAATTCTACCTGATTCTGTGTTCCTGAGTATTCAACGTAGAAGTAGCCGTTTGACTGAATGTCATATGCGTTGAAGCTTCCGCCATTCTTTGAAGTCATTGCTGAAGCAGCCTGACCCCATGCTGAAGCAGTTGAAGAACCCCAGAAGATCGATTTGTAATTGCTGCCTGAACTGCTTGAAGAAGATGAAGATGAGGAAGAACCTGATGTTGATTCAAGATACCAAAGCTGGCACTTTCCGCCCCAGTAGCCCCACTGGTTAATGTTTGCTCCGTCAGCTGTGTTCTGTTCGTAAACGTCAAGGCATGAGTAGCAGTCTGAGATCTTTGTCTTGATAGCATAAGCGTCGCCGATCTTTACAAGCTGGAATTTCTGACAGTCACCGCCGTGATACTGCCACTGGTTGATGTTAGCACCATTGTCCCTGCTCCAGTTGTATACGTCAAGACAGCTTTTGTAATTTGATGCACCTGTGTAAATAGTGTAATAGCCGTTTCCATCGCTTACAAGCTTGAATTTCTGATTGTTTCCGCCTGTACCTCTGTACTGCTGAACGTTTGTGCCGTTGTCAGCCTTTGCCTTGTATACGTCAAGATACTTGCCGCTGAGTGCGCTCTTGATGTAATATGTTCCGTCAAGTCCGAGAACTCCGCCGTTGGAATCTGTTGAAGTTCCTGAAGAAGAACCGCCGGAAGAGCTTCCTGAACCGCTGTAAACTGAGCAGGTCTTAGAAGTTGCCTTAATTCCGTTTGAGCCGTTTATAAGTGTATTTCCCCATGAAGAAAGGCTTGAGCCGTCCCATGAGTTTGCAATGTCGAGGTAGCTCATGTCAGAGTTGTTGCCCTTCCATGACCAGCCAAGATAGCCTACGCCCTTGCTTGTGCAGTAGCTCATGATAGTAGCCTCATCAACGTCGCCGTTTGTGTGCTGACCGCCGAACTCGCCGATAACAACAGGCACACCGATGTTGAGTGCGTTATCAATGTTGTTTCTTACAGTTGACGCGTTTCCGCCTGCGTATTCATACATATGAATGGAGAATACGGTGTTCTTCTGTGAGTCTGCGTTGAAAACAGACTTACCGTAATCCTTGATGCTGTCAGGATACTGTCCCCAGCCTGCACAGTCTACCATAAGCATATTTGTAATGCCTGCGTTTCTTACAGATCGGATAGCAGACTTGTAGCCGTCAGCCCATGCGCTTCCGTTCCATGTGCCGTACCACTCGTTTGCGATGTTTACGATAACATATTTCTCAGTACCGCTGAGAACGTTCTTCATTTCCTTCCAGTAGTCAACGCACTTGTTAAGATCATAAGTGCTGTCGCTGCCTGTTGCGTCATGTACTTCGAGAATGCATATCAGCTTGTTTGATTTGCACCAGCTGATGATGTTCTTTACTTCCTGTGCGCTTGTTTTTGTGTACTTTGAGCCGTTTGCAAGTACGACTCTTACGGTATTTGCGCCGTTGTTTGCAGCGCCCTTGATAGAAGTTTCAGTCTTCTCTGTGTACCATGCATGAGCAATGTTCACGCCACGCATAACGAACTTGTTTCCGCTAGCGTCATAGATACTAGTACCGCTTACATAAAATCCTGATGCCGCCTCTGCGGTCGGTGTTGTCATAAAACCGAAGCAGGTTATTACGGCAAACATTACAGCAACAAAAGTCTGTAATGCCTTTGCAGAAAAAGTTTTGTTCTGTACCATAAAAAGCTCCTCTTATACAATTATTTTTTAAATACCGGTATTCTAAGGCAGCACTGCATTATCCTCGTGCGTTGCTGCCTTAACTCTGTCAACGTAAAACATTATATTATTAAAAGTAAAATAAGTCAACTTAAATATTTAAGTAAAACGTTTACACAAATAATTTTCGTATTTTAGCACAATTTTTTGTAGATTAATTGAACAATATGACTAAATTTTATCGCATATACAGTATAATATGTTGTATGTGTACAAAACTCTGCTTTTAAATTTCAGAAAATTAAGAAACTTTTTGAAACAAAAATCTGTATATACGCTGCGTTGAACATATATACCGATATAAAATTTCCTTTATATTGATTCTATCAAGCCGTCAGAATATATCTTTTTTTGTTCTCGTACAAATTCAGAGATCATAATCAGACCTCCTTATTCTTGTGTGGTATCACCGTATTTTACATCCTCCACTTCACGATCTAACTGAATGTCATGAGGCTTTCTATTTGTTGTATTTTATCTTGACATTGTCACATCTTTGTGATAAAATTAGTAATATGTGAGAAATTATAGTGGAAAGGAAAAAAATAATATGAAGTTATTTAAGCGGACGCTTACGACGGCAGTGGCAGTGTGTCTTGCACTGCAAAGTGCAGTGGTATGCTTTGGAGCTGAGGCAGAGGAGCAAATTCCTGCTGGCGGAGAGGAAGTCGGTCTTTATACGTCGGAAAACGATGAAGCCATTCAGTTGACTGAGGATATGTATAACAGTTGGTATGAAGGCGATCAGACGTATGACGGCACGGAAAAGACGCTTTATGGCTATTCTCTTATGGACAGCAACAACTATTACCAGCTCACTGAGGACGAGGACTATGTTGTTACTTATGAGAACAACATAAACGTAGGTACAGCGACGGCTACTTTCACTGGTATAGGTAATTACACAGGAAGCTTTACAAAGAATTTTAATATCGTGCCAACTGATATTTACCGTGCGGATATTGACTGCGAGTATGAGCAGAGCTACTGTGCCGGTAAACCTGTTCAGCCAAAACCTAATGTTACATACAATGATATTGTGCTTGCTGAGGGCGTTGACTATGAAATCGAATATGAGGACGACTGTGGCGAGCTGGGCTGGCATTATGCTTATATTAAAGGTATCGGCAACTTTAATGGAACCGATTCCTTTGAGTATAGCGTTGTAGAGTCTGAAATATCCAGCGAGAATATTTCTGTGGATACTAGCTGCACCTACACGGGCTACGCTCAAACTCCTGCACCTGTTGTTACAGTTAGTGGTGCGGTGCTAAGACGTGGCATTGATTATAATGTATCATATACAAACAATGTGAATGCCGGAACAGGCTATATGACCATAGAAGGAATGAACGGCTATACAGGATATGTGACAGTGCCTTTCACTATCAGCCCGAAAGCTGTTTCTGAGGTCGAGATACTAAAGATAGCTGATGTGGATTATACCGGCAAAGCTGTCAGACCGAGCCTTTTTGTCAAGGCGGACGGAAATATGATCAAGAGTTCTGACTATACTGTAACATATTACAATAACATAAATGTAGGCACAGCGACCGCTGTTGTTACTCTTGGCGGAAACTACGAAAGCAGGTACCCTGTTTCGACAACATTCAAGATCGTTCTTGGAAAGCCAACGGGATTTAAGGCTACCGCTGACTCTACCACTTCTGTAAAGCTTAGCTGGAACAAGATCGGCAATTGCAAATACAGGGTTTATCGCTATGATCCAAAGAAAAAGACCTACAAGCGTCTGACGGTCACGAGTTCCACAAGCTATACTGACAAGAAGCTTTCAGAGGCAACGAGTTATACTTATGCCGTAAAGCTTGAATACAACTCTAAGACCGGCCCTTATATAACAGTAAAAGGCAACACAAAGTTATCCACTCCGAAAATGACGGTAAAGGCTTATAATAAGAAAGTCACAATAAGCTGGAAGAAGAACAAAAAGGCTGATGGATATCAGATATACTGGTGCAAGGGCGATGAGTGGACTATCCCACATAACGATTACTATAGTATGCCAAAGGATTGCTATAACGATTATGTTCAGCTCAAGAAGATAACAAAAAACAGCACGACCTCTTATACAAAATCAAACCTTTCAGGTTCAAAGAATTATCACTTCAAAATGAGGGCTTATAAGACCATAAACGGAAAGGTGGTTTACAGTAGCTGGACGGGTATCCAATGCAAGATAAACACTGTTTCAAGACTTAATGCGGCAACAAAAAAGAGCCACAGCACTTATAAGATCTACAATGTTCAGGGCAAGAAAACAAAGACCTCGACGCACACTCTTACAGCAGAGGAGAAGAAGATACTTAAAAACTTTGCCTCAAAGCATTTCAAGAAAGATTGGTCGGCGGCAAAGAAGATCGAATATACTGCGGACTGGATAAGAAAGAATTTGAAATATGGCAGGATACCGACAGGCTCGCATAGCAAGAATATCTTTGTTTACAAAGAAGGTCAATGTTCTGATTACAATGGCGCACTGGTGGAAATGATGGTTTATCTCGGCTATGACGCAAACCTTGTTATGGGCAACCGCCAGGGCGGAGGACAGCACTTCTGGGGCGAGATAAAGATAGACGGAGTGACTTATCTGCTGGAAGTCGGAGAAAAGGTCTATGACAGCCCACAATGGAATTACAAGTGGCAGTTTATGTGCCTTAAATATTCTGAGGCTGACGGCGGTTACAAGAAAAACGGAAAGCTATACTAAAACAAAATGCTCTGCGGAGAGTGTGATTCCGCAGAGCATTTTGTTTGCTTTAATAAATTTGCGATACCTAATAAACCATTATTGCTTCTTCGCTGATTTTTTTTGACATATAATGAAGAATATGTTATAATGGTTCAAAATAGAACGATTTTGAGAGAGGGAAGAGTAAATGTTTTTTTGGGATAAGCATAAAACGATCACCTGCTATTATGAATCATTGACAAAAGCGGTGTGTATATCTGGATGATAGTTATGGGACTGCAATTGCTATTTCGATAATGATCGTTTTTTCTTGTAAACTAAAGAACAGCTGATAATTTTCAGTCGCTCTTTTTTGTTTTATGATGGCGAAAAAATCTTATGATACTTCTTGCCAAATCTCTTCCAATATATTATAATGTATTTAGAAGATCATATTTGAAAGGAACATATGGAAAATGAAAAACATTGTTACAGCCCTGATGCAGTTTGTGATACTTGTGGTCGCACTTGTCATTGTGACCTTTGCTATACCTAAGATCGCAGGAAACGATGACAGATATGACAAGTATATAACTGAAAACTCGAAGCAGACCGTCACTGTTGGAAGTGCCTTTGGTGTTGTCAAAGACGGTGAAAAGGCTTCGTATATTGATATTGACAACAGCCTGAAAAATATATTTAGTAAAGTGACTCCACTGCAAAAGCCTGTGAATAAAATTCTGAACAGGCAAATAAGCTTCAAGCAGGCAAAATATTTTGAATATTATTGGCTCACTGCACTTATCTCAGGCACACTTTGCTGGATATTTGCGGCAGGCTTTCCGTTCAGGATAGGACGAAAGGGCTTCAATGTGTTTGGCTCTGTGTATAATAACTTTTCAAAAGTTGTTCTCCTTGAAGATGAGATGACCCGTGAGGAATACGAGGTCGATCTAGGTATGACCATATGGGGACCTTTGTGGATAATCCTTATCGCTCTGCGTGCGACCTTTGCTATTACATGGGGCTTTATCCTGCCTTTTGTGGTAGCCGCCAATCTTGCCATAGGCATTATAAGAATAGTTGGAAATGTTATTATCGTCAGCGCCCGTGGTGCTGCCGCCGATGCAAAAAGGCACAGCCTCTCGCAAAAGCTTGACAAAACGACCTTTTCTATTTATCCTGAGGGCGGATATTTCAGAGTAGAGCAGGATCAGGACAATGGTCAGGGCGTATATGTGAAAAATTATTGGAACGCTGTTGCGGCAAAGGCATTGTTTGAAAGCGAAGCCGGAAATAAGTCTTTCAGCAAGGAGGATTCTGAGGAAAACATTCTTCGTGGAGATATAAAAGAGAAGAAGTTTTATGAAACATATCGTTTGCTCAGCCGTATAAAGGGTCTTTTCAATAATGATATCAAGAGTAAAAAAGCAATTATCACCGCTTCATTAAAGAATAAAGAGGGCGGATATGAATACAGATTTATTGCTGAACCGGAATTGTATCATGTTTATATGGTGGGTGATGAAAAGGCAGAAAACCTTAGCCATAAGGATCTGAAAATAGATTTTAATGCCGCAATGCTTCTTGACTTGCTTGATTTTGACCGAAAGGGTCAAAGATATGATCATAATGATTTTCTTAATTTGTATTACGCTGATAGTGATGAATTTACGGCTAAGCTTATGAATTATAATCATAACTTGATAATGAAGTTTGGCAGAAACAGATATGACGAGTATTTTGAACAGCACAAACAGCAGATAATCGAACACCGCCGATATAAAAAGCTTTCGGCTGTGGGAGAGGACGATGAGTGAGAAAATTAAATATTCGATATAATAAGCCTCCCACGGAATTGTTTCTGTGGGAGGTTTTGCTTTCCGTACACCAAATCACCTACCGCTTGTGCAACTTTTTTGCCGTTTGTGCAAATATTATTGACTTTTTGTTAAGAATCATAGATAATTATTATAAATATTCATGCTGTTAATTAGAGATGCTTGTTAAACAATGAAAATGAGAATAATAGAAAACTCAGCGAAAGTGCTTGTGCAGACGATGAGCTATGATACTAAAACAGTTGAGTGAGCAATGGTGGACACTATGGCGGCTGTCATAATGTCAGATGATGAGAGGTGAAATATGGATAAAAAGGTAAAAGCTTTTTTTGCAGCTATGGGAATTGCCACGGCGTTGTTAGTGCCTGTTTCTGTATCTGCGGATAATTCTGACTCAGAAGTGCAGGTGAGCATCGACATCACTTGGGACTCTTTGGAGTTTACCTATACAGACGGGCAGTGGGATCCTGAGACCCACTCATATAAAGGCGGCGGTTGGTCTGACAGCGGCGGAAATTTTACTTTGACAAACACAGGGAATGTGGGTGTTATGGCGGATTTTTCATACAAACAAGCAGAGGGCATGGACGAGATAAAAGGCTATTTTTCAAGCAGTGAGCTAATAGTGCCTATCTCAGAAAGTAAGAATTGTAAGTTGAGCCTGTCAGGTAAACCAACAGAGCATTTTGAAAGCAAGACTACCGGCACTGTTACAGTGAATGTCTATCCTCACGGCTGGGCAAACGTGAACGGCACAAAGTATTATTTTCGACTTGGTTATAAGGAAACTGGCTGGGTAAAGGATGAGGACACTGGTGATTGGTACTATTTTGATAAAGACGGCAATATGGTGAAAGGTTGGTTTAAGGACGGCGGAGAAGAATGGTATTATGCCGATGAAGACGGCAAGCTTGTCAGAGGTTGGTTTAATGACGGTGGAGACGATTGGTATTATTCTGATAATGACGGAAAATTGCACACAGGCTGGCTCATAAGCCCTGACGGGTTTAATGAACAAACTTTTTATTTTGATGATGACGGAAAAATGCACATAGGCTGGCTCATAAGCCCCTTGGGTGCAAAGGGAAAGATGTTCTATTTTGACCCTATGGGCGTAATGCAAACAGGTTGGTATGTAGACGGCAATAATCGGTTTTATTTGGGAGCTGACGGCACAATGCTTTCCGCATGGCTTGTAAGCCCATTGGGATACGAGGAGGGCAAGACCTACTATTATGATGAAACAGGTGCAATGCACATGGGCTGGCTTACCGACCCTCCTGGGTCAGAGGGACAGACGTTCTATTTCAGCGAGCGTGGCACAATGGTAACAGGCTGGGCGAATATAGGCGACTATTGGTACTATTTTCACAGCGACGGCGTAATGGCAACAGACACCACTATGGACGGGAAGCACCTTGGCTCGGACGGAAGGTGGGACGGATACGGTGAAACACCAAATATGTAAGTAATATAATCAATTATAAAAAAGGAGAACTCACTTATGAAAAAGACAATTTCTATCACAATGGCATTTGCACTTGTGGCAACACTCAGCACGGCGGCGTTTGCAGCGGCGGCTAATGACGCTGACATCAAAAAGGATATCGGCGTAAATGCAAAGTATGTTGAGGATATCAAGACTTCAAAAACTATCAGTGCCGACGTTGTGTGGGGCGAAATGGAGTTCACATACAGCGTGAACGGAACAAAGACTTGGAATGCAAAAACTCATGAATATGATATCGACACAAAGGGCGAATGGTCTGCAAAGGGCAATGATATAAGCGTTACAAACCATTCCAATGCGGCAATCGACGTTGATCTTACATACCAGCCTCTTGATGAATACAGCATTGTAAAAGGCACTTTCACAAATGACGAATTTACCATACCTACAGCCGAGGGCAAGGCTGTTGATGATGAAAGCCTTACAGTAAGCATGGCTCTTACCCTAAGCGGCGAGCTTTCATCAGATGTTACCGCTCTTACAAAAGTAGGAAACGTAGCGGTAAATATTGCAGAAGCTTCGGAAAATGCAGATACAGATGTAAAAACAGTTTCATCATATAACGACCTTGTAAGCGCAATGGCAGCAGGCGGAAAGATAAAGCTTGATGATGATATCACACTGAAAAGCCGCATAAACTGCAAAAAGAACACTGTTATCGAACTCGACCTTAACGGTCACACTATCACAGGACAGATAATGAACAATGGCGCAGATTGTACTATCAAAAACGGCACTCTTAACGGCGACGAAGGTCCGATAATGGTGCAGGGCGGCACAACAAATCTTATAGGCTGTAAGATATCCACAAAATATACTCCTGTTTATGTTTCGAGGGGTACTGCAAATATAACTGACTGCACTCTTACAAATGAAGATGCAAATAAAAGCGTAGTTATCAATAATACAGGTACAGTAAATATCAGCGGTACTACAAATATTTCAAGTACGATCTACAAAAATCCAAACAGCAAATATCTGCCCCACGTTCTTGCAGGCACATATAATTTTGACCCGACCGACTTTGTTGACAGCGAGAAGTTTACTATAACTCAGAGCGGTGAAAACTGGATAGTTGCGGAAAAATCGCAGAGAAGATAATAAGTTTTGACGATTCAGGGGTCTCATGATGAATAAGCAAAAAAGATGACGGCAAATTGATAGTATCTGTGCTGGCGGTTTGCTTTGCGGTGACGCTGCTTGTTATGATATATGCACTTTGCAGACCGCAGACTAAGCCCAAAGCAGAGTTTGTTCCACCCCCTTTTGAAAGCGAAGCACAGCAGGGCGTGCCTGATGTTCCGGAGGAGCTTGGCTACAGTTCTCCTGACAGGGACGATATGAGCTATGATTTCGCAGTGTGCGGAAAAAGGCTGGGATAGTATGAAGCCTGAAGAAAAATACGAACATATTTTCAAATGCATTTCCGAGATATGCTTTGATTATTTTCTGTCAACAAAGACGCAGGAACTTCTCAAGGTAAATATCAATAATACATTTTCACAGCTTATTGACGAAGTTGTCGAAGAAAGAAATCAAGAAATTCACGAGAGATTCAAGGAAAAGGCTGAAAAATATATTTCAGAGTAATAGCTTTTTGACAAAACGAGCGTATACCGATTTGGTGTACGCTCGTTTTGATTATACCGTGGTCATTATTATGGTACTATAAGTGCCGTTTGTTGAATTATAAATAGTTTGGTATGCGACAAATAACTTACTAGACGTAACGGTGAAAGCGTGTTATACTATAAATATAGAGAAGATGAGTATGAAAGGAGTGGGCAACGTGGAAAGCGGTCGTGTTCAGGATAGCTTTTTTGGAATGTCTTTTAATCACCAGATGTCCTGGATAGATGAAACTGTCTCACATATAGTTACACATAATTTACAACCAAAGATAAGGGAAGAAGGTAGAGAATCCTATGGTCAAAAGGGCTACACACATGCTTTGAAAAGAATATTTGAAGTAATAAAGAGCGACCCAAAGAATATAACGAACCTGGATGAGATTGTTAAGGCGGAAAGGAAGTTGAAGGACTATCTATATGACGGGAAGTTTTCAGATGATGAAATGCTAAGCTGTTGGGGTAAATACACAGAAAATTATATGAATGAGTTGTAGGATATGCGATTATAAGAGGAGAGGTTATTTTTATGTCAAAGAAGAAGTTGAATATTCCATTGTCGGAGTTTATAAATTTAAAGGAGAAAAAGCCAGAGGATATGACAGGCTGTGTCGTGCTATATAAGAATGGCGGGTTAGACGTAGCAACTTGGCATTCGGACGCATACAGACTAGGGGAGGAAAGAGGATATTTCAAGCAGGGGTGTTTCTATATGGGTAAAGAAAAAATAGTGGCGTGGCTTTCGATAAATGATTATGTTATTGACATGAATGATTCAGACTGATAATGGGGGAGATATGATGTACTTTTATCAAGTGCTCCAAAGCTGCGATGAATTTAAGGTTGTCAGCGAATTTTTAGCGATGATCAAAAGCTCTGAAAAAATGCTCTGCCAATCAGAGGATAAGAGAGACTATAAAGGCTTTGCCTCAGATAACTCCCAACAAATCGGACAATGAAGTTTTATATATTGAGGAGCTTAAAGAAGCACAGGAAGAGGGCGAAAATTTTTATAATGTTTATCTGCTCGATAGATCAAATAACGAAACTTACAGCATAGAGGCGGTTCCTTGGGCTGATGTTTTAGGGTATACAGTTGATAAAGCAAGCCTTTCAACGTATGGCAATGTCAAATTTGCGGCGCTGGTGTTGTATGAGATAACGTACTTTGGTTTTTCGGAGGAGCAGATACGGAACACTATCAAAGCTTTCAATGATGAGGAGGCACTCTATCCAAAAACCGGCAAATGCCATTAGAACCATATGATTATGAATAGTGATATGAAAGGTGGATATGAAATTGGCAAACGTAAAAAATCAAGAATATACAAAGAAAATGTTTAAAGACATAGCGTTCTTTACTCTTGCCGAGCCTGGTGCTATGGGGGTCGGCAATCTTATGGAATTTATCACAGCCGAAGGTGAGGAGTTCTCGCTTTTCTTTTCTGAAGAAATGCCATATTCAAAGGTCAAGGAGTATTTTCCTGCGTTAGATGATTGCTATTGGAATGGTCCTGAATCAGATGAATCCTGCAGAACTGAGTTCGTGTTCTACCTCAGTAAGGACGAAAGGAACTTCAAGCACACAAAGCCTCCGAAAAATTATACGCACCTGTATGAAGGTTTTGGAAATCACATATGTATACGTAAAGATTATTATCCTGTGGTCGAGCCGATCATAAGAGATCTTATAGAAAAGAATGAGCTTGTAAATTGGTATAAAAGAACTGAAAAAATAATAAACGCAATAAAAAATCTAACGGCTGAAAAGAAAAAAGAAAATATAAAATGCGATTAGAAGAATTTTTAGATTGTTTTGACATTAATTGTATAGTAGAGATAACGTGTGAAAGTGAACCTGTTAGGAGATGCAGAGTGTCGGCTGCACTATCTGACGACAGATACCCGGCGGTGGACTATGTGGTCTTGCCCGGCAGTGTTACATTTAAGGATGATGTCGTACATATACCAGTGATTTGGAAATTGACCTGGGGGACGTTCAGAAAGTGTATAAATACTTATTTCGCTGAACACGAAGAAAATGGGGCAGTATAATGACCCAAAGTAGGTGGATATTTTGTCAGAATCGTCGAATTTTTTTAGCACCCAAAAAAATTATACGTCAGACCTGCATTTTTTTCTCTAATAGGATCGTTTGTATGTATAATGGGCATACTATAAGGGATAAAACAGCAGGATATAAAAACAAAGAATGCGTTTTTATGCTTGATTTTTTCAAGCGATTGTATTATAATAGCATTGAAAGGAGCTGATAATCGGTGATTAAAGTTTTAAAAATATCTGCCGAAGGTCTTCCACTATACGATGGTAAATGTGAAATCAACTTTATTAACACACAAAGAACAACCTCAGGTGATACCGAAGGAATGTTTAAGCTTTCTTCTTCAAACGCTAACAGGCTGTATACAAATAATATAGAAAGTTTTTTTGGAATTAATGCTTCCGGAAAGACCACAATTTTAAGGCTTATTTCTTTTGTTTTTTCTGTTTTAAACAACGAGCAAATAAATAATATAAAATACTGCGGAATACTTGGGGAAGGCAACGAGCAGAATGAGATTGTTTTTAACATTGTATTTGTAAATTGCAATACTGTAAATCTGCTACACACTGTTATTAAATATGCAGATGAACGCTATACAATAATAGAGGAATATATTAAATCCAGGAAGTTGCTCGCATCTGACAACAAAACAAACATTTTTGACTTTTCTTCGGCAACAACGATTATGAAAAGAAAAGATGATGAACAATACCTAGTAGACGATATGAGCATTATCGTGGGATACAAAAAAGCAGAAAAAACAACGATCGTATTTACTGATATGTTTGAAATCACAAATATAAACAGGTTCAAACTCTTAAAAGAATATCCTCTAAGCGTTCTATCTTATTTTGATTCCAAGATAGAATATATTAATACTAGTGAAATCAACGGAAAAACGGTTATATATCTTAAGTTTCGAGGAGAAAAAGAGAAAATTCTATATGATCTTGCAGAGCTCAATACCTATTTATCTTCAGGAACAATAAAAGGAATAAATGTCTTTGGAAGAGCCATATCTCTTTTTGAAAATGGCGGATATCTTATAATCGATGACATAGAGAATCACTTCAATCATGAGATTGTATCAACGCTGATAAGATTTTTCACGGACAAAAGAGTAAATCCGCATGGGGCAACCCTTATTTTCTCCACACATTACTCTGAACTCCTTGAACACATAGAAAGAAATGACTGCATTTATATTGTGGAAAACAAAGATAAAATCACAATAACTCCATTAAATGAACGAATGCAGAGAAATGATGAAAATAAAGTGCAATCGTTTAAAAGTGGGCTCATAGGCAATACTGCTCCTTCATATGAAGCATATATCCAGCTCAAAAAAAGCATCATAAACAAGGTGGAGACAATTGTCCCAAGCCCTGTCAGACCATAGTTTATTCATCGTTCACCTCGATAAGCTTGTGCTGCTTGCCGTTTCAGCTTGAAAGCTGATCCATAGACCTGTCGATCATAGCAAGATATTACTCATTGTGTGCTGCCTTCATAATCTGATTGTATTGCTCAAGGCTCATTATAACAACAATTTGCCATTTTTTACTTTTGCCATTCCACAAATTTCTCCTGTTGTACAGTTTGTAATAAAAATGTGATTATTTTATACTTCTGTTTTGAAAATTGATTCCCGTGAGATAAATTCCACAACAGTTGACAAAATTGCAAAAATATGATGTAATTTTCAGGTAATAATTTAAGGGCAATGACGCTCCGTGTAATTTTTCACAGGGCGTTTTTTATTTTTTTTTGTGGGGGGGTGTTTTCTGTGAAAGTCAATAAAAAGAAGGGTAGAAGTGCGCTCAAAAGCCGCAATATCACCATTTGTGCAGTTGTGGTGTTTCTTCTTATTACGGCTCTTACTTTAATGAGCAGCGGATATATGACCCGGTGTATCGACAGAGAAAATACCGCACAATCAAACAGGGGAGAGCTTTCTGACCTTGGACAGGAGCTTGCGGACGCTTCCGATTATCTTACCGATGAAGTTAGAAAATTCTCCGTAACAGGGGATATCGAACACCTTTATAATTATTGGTATGAGGTCTATGAGGAAAAGACTCGTGATCGTGTTATAAACAGCCTTTCCGCCATTGACCCTCCTGAGAACGAAACTGCGCTTCTTGCGGAAGCCAAAAAGTATTCTGATACTCTCATAAAGACCGAAACAGTGTCAATGAATCTTATGTTCACTGCAAAAGGGATAACAGCAAAACAGTTTGGTGACAGCAAGGACGGCAGATTGGCTGAGTATGTTTCCATTGTGGAGAATACGACCCTGCCTGAGGAATACAGTGATCTTAGCCCTGATGAAATGAAGGAACGTTCCCGTGAGATACTTTATGACAGCTTTTATAACGACTCCAAAACTATGATAATGTCGCCTATAGAACGCTTTCGTCAGGCTCTTAATAAACGTCTTGACGCAGAGGTGGAAAGCGCTGCCGCAGGACGTGAAACTGCACTGGTGATACAGCTTGTGTGTTCAGCGAGCGTACTTGTTATTGTGGGCATAGTGCTGATAGTTTTTGAAAGCCTTTATGTCAGACCTATAAACGACTACTCCGAGAGCCTTTCAAAGCGTAATGAAAATTCTGCCGAATTTGACCTTTCAAACGTCCGTGTGTCCCCAAAGGGAGCATATGAGCTTTTTCGTTTTGGCGAGCTTTTCAACCGACTTTCGCAGATACTTCAAAATGAGCTTAAAAAGCGTGAAACAGCCGAGGTGTAAATGTGGCAGGCTAAAGAAGAAGCAGACAGGGCGAACAGCGCGAAAAGTGATTCTGCGGCAAAGCGGCATGAAAGCCTATGAGATAAGCGAGGAGCTTGGCTATTTCAGTGCAGACTATTTCACAAAGGTGTTCAAAGAGATAACTGGCGTTTCCCCTGCACAATATAAGCAATCATTGTGACTTGTCTGAAAAATATAGGGTTTTCTCTGATTTTTAGTGTTTTTACCTTTTGACCCCTGTGCTATACTATAAGCACAGGAGGTGATAGAAATGGACAATTTCGTTATTACCATAGCAAGAGGCTTCGGAAGCGGAGGAAAGCAGATCGGACTTGCTCTTTCAAAACAGCTTGGGATACCTTGCTATGAAAACCAGATACTCAGCATGGCTTCAAACTACAGCGGAATAAACAAGGATCTGTTTTTTTCAGGTGGACGAAAAGCTGAGGGGCTACCACCTTATCAAAAGGCTTATGAAGTCTGCGAATAAGGACGATATCGTTGAGCCGACGGACAAGAGCTTCATTTCTGACGTTAATCTTTACAATATTCAGGCGAAGATAATCAAGGAGCTTGCCAAGCAGCAATCCTGCATTATCATTGGAAAATGTGCAAATCACCTGCTGCGTGACTATGACAACACCGTAAGCGTGTATATAGAAGCTCCAAGAGCTTTCTGCGTAAAAAATGTTATTGAACGCCTTGGTGTCACCGAGGAAGAAGCCCACAGAATGATCTATCAGACTTCTTACTTCTCTCGGCCTTGCAATAACCTTCGGACTTATGAGGGTCATAAACATGGCTCACGGAGAGTTTGTGATGATAGGCGCATATACAACATATGTCGTTCAGCAGATATTCGTAAAATACTGTCCCGAAAGCATTCGTGACGTTTATTATTTTGTTGCGATACCTGCCGCATTCGGTGTGACGTTCATCCTTGGAAGCTTGCTTGAAAAGTTTATCATTTCCCGATTATACGGGCGAGAGATAGACGGCTTGCTTGCAACAGGGACATAAGCCTTATTTTACAGCAGGCGGCAAGAAGCATTTTCGGCACACAGGGTGTAAACGTAACAGCACCGTCATTCTTAAACGGTGGAATAAAGATAGGCGGCTGTACATTCTCATACAACAACTTTTCATCATTCTTCTTGTGGCACTTTGTCTGCTTCTGGTATGGTTTATAATGTATAAGTCAAACTTCGGTAAGCAGATGAGAGCTGTTATGCAAAACAGAACAATGGCGAAATATATGGGCATAAACTCACGCAAGGTGGATAACATTACCTTTGCTATCGGCTTAGGTCTTACCGGTATCGCAGGCTGCTTGGTGGCGCTTCTTGGTTCTATCGACTCGACTGTGGGTCAGAGCTACATAGTAAACAGCTTTATGGCAGTCGTTCTCGGTGGTGTCGGCAAGCTTCTCGGCACTGCTATCGGCTCTGTGATAATAGGCTCTGCAAGCATTTTTACAGAGAATTATACTTCATCAACTATCGCAAAAGCTATTGTTCTGCTTATCGTTATTATCTTTTTGCAGAAGCGTCCGCAGGGACTTTTCGTTATCAAGAGCAGAAATCTTGACGAGTAAGGGAGGTGTTTCGTTCAATGAAACTAAGCAGATTTTTCAGAAAGAGGGGAGCATTTTTCAGTGGCAGTGCCGCTTTTTGATATATTTTTAATAATTATTAACAAAATATCACAAAATTACTCTATAAATAGTTGTATTATTAAATCATATAATTATGACGGTAGAAAATGCCGTTAAAAATAACGGAGGAAAGAATATGTCTTACAACGAATTTTTACCAAGCTACTCTATTGGCGACGATTGCTACAAAGAAATACCTTATGTTACCCGACGTTATGGAAAAACCGCTGTTGTTATCGGTGGAAAGACCGCTATGGAAAAGGCTAAGCCTGAACTGCTTGTGGCTCTCAAAGGCTCTGACCTTGAGATAACCGACTTCATATGGTATGGCGGCGACTCAAATTATGAGAACATTGAAATGCTTAAAGCTATGCCGGAAGTGCAAAATGCAGATATGGTCTTTGGCGTTGGCGGCGGACGTGCCGTTGATACTGTAAAGACCCTTTGCGACAGAATTGACAAGCCGTTTTTCACTTTCCCGACCCTTGCTTCAAACTGCGCTTCCTGCACGGCAATATCTGTTATCTACAATGCTGACGGCACTTTCAAGGAATATGCTTACCTCAAAGCACCTGCACTTCATACTTTCATCAACACAAAAATAATCGCAGAATCACCTGAAAAGCTTTTCTGGGCTGGCATCGGTGACGCTCTCAGCAAAGAGTACGAGGTGGTCTTTGCCTGCCGTGATAAGGATATGACCCATACGCCTTTGCTTGGCAGAGTTCTTGCAGAGGCATGCACAAAACCGCTTGTATCCTACGGAAAAAAAGCACTTGAGGATTGCAGAAATAACGTTTCTTCAAAGAATATCGAGCAGATAGCTCTTGATATCATCATTACAACAGGTCTTGTTTCAAATTTTACTGTTCATCAGAACAACCCCGATCCAAAGGACGATTACTATTATAATTCATCTCTTGCCCACTGCGTTTACTATGGCGCTTCGCTGTTTCCAAAGTGCGAGCATGATCACCTCCACGGAGAGATAGTTTCATTCGGCGTGCTTTGCCTGCTTACATATGACGAGCAGTTTGAAGAACGTCAGCGCATTTTTGAGTTCAACCGCAGTATAGGTCTGCCATGTACATTAGGAGAGATAGCTCTGACAGAAGAAGATGTCCCAGCCATTGCACATAAGGCGGCAAGCGTTGTTGAGTGGACTTATGTTCCTGGCGAGCCTACAGAAGAAAAGTTTATCAAGGCGATACTTGATACCGATAAGGCAGGAAAGGAATTTCTAGCAAAGGCATAATAACAAAGAACAACAGCATATATAAATGGTGACTGAGCCGTATGGCTTTGTTATAAATAATAAAAATAGGAGAGTGCTTTTTGAACAAGTACAACACAATGGAGATTGCAGCGTAAACGGGGGGGTTACGGCGATCTTTAAAACCTCCCGCTGAGAAGCAGTTGACATTTACAACATTCAGGAGGTAAAACAATGAATAAAAATATTGTGATTCGTTTAGAGAAAAAAGAAGAATACTATGAAGTCGAAAACCTTGTAAGGGAGAGCTTTTGGAACGTTTACCTTCCCGACTGTCTTGAACATTATGTGCTTAGTCAGCTTAGAAATGACGCTGATTTTGTGTCGAAGCTTGACTTTGTGATGCTGCTTGACGGGCAAATCTTTTAAACGATAAAAAGCAAGGCTCTCTGCCATATAAACGGCAGAGAGCATTTGTTTTATTTTTTCATCAAAGCCAACTGCCTGTCCACCCTCTCCTTGATTTTCCTGCGAAAATCATATGGCGAAAGCACCTCCACCACAGGTCCGAATGACAATAAACGTATTATTATCTCATTTTCATTCTGCTCATCATATTTAATAGATACCATACATTCACCGCTGTCCTCATCAAAGACCGACTCTTTTTCAAGCTCTGCAAATTCAAGCATAAAACGATTTACCGCATTTCGCTCGTTAAGTATCTTTATTTTTGCCTGTTTTTTCTTGTCTGTGACAGCTAAAAAGCTATCAGGCGTTATATCTGTCAACTTAGTTAGCGTGACCTGCGACAGATTTATAATTCCGCTGTCAACTATTCTGCGTTTTTGGTATCGGTTCACATATACCCTGAACTTGTTGTTTTTGGCAGAGTATTCGATTTTTGTGGGCAGAAAATAGTGTGTGATGCGGTTGTCTTTTCTTGTTTGAAAGCTTATTTTGATAAGCTTTTTGCCATGGATAGCCGAGAGTATATCCCGAAAATGCTGTATGTACTGTGGGTCATGAAAATCATCACCGTCAGAATATTGGTCAAAGCAGGTCAAAAAGTTTCTCTGATATAACTTTTTCGCATCAAGCAGTTCCGTCAACTGCGACTTTTGCTCAGTGTCAAGAAACAGACCGCTTCTCGGGTCGCTTAGCACTGCACAAAGCCATGCTTTTTCAAGTGCCGTCAGCGGGATATGAGGCTCTTTTTTCAGGATAGATCTGTATATGTTGTCCTCTTTTTTCAGCAGACCATATCCGTCCTCACATGTGAGCTTAGGTTCGAGGAAAAGAACGCTTTCAGAAAAGCCGTTTTGTCTGATGATATCTGCTATCTCAGCCTTTGTGACAGTGTGTCTTTTCAGAATTTTCTCCGTTATGCTGTAATAGGTGCTGTAAATTTCCGAAAACAGTTTCATTTGTCAGCACCTCCGTATATTTCATAAAGCCTTGCGATATCCGAATCAAATTTATCCTGCAATTCCTCGTTTGTTGTTTCAAATGCCACTATCCTGCCGATGAACGTTTTTATCCATGGGAAGGCTTCGTTAGCGTCAAAAAGGTCAATGTCAAAGGAGTAAAGCCCATTTGATATCTTTGCGACAGTACCGCTTCTTTTTTCACGTTCCAAACGCTTCACAACATACATTTCTTTCGTTTCGTCTACCGCTATTTCCATGTGGATATGCTCTTTTTGTCCGTATCTGCGTGTTTTTCCAAAGCTCGTTCCCCATAAAAATCTGCGGTTGTCCTCATAATATCTGTAATATGTATCATAGTCAGCTACCACATCAAGGGGAGTCACTTTCACTATGGAATCCACCCTTACAGACATCAAACGTTTCTGCTTTGTGAAATACATGATAAGATAATTTCTTCCTGTCTGCACCGAGCAATGTATCTTCAGCACAACGGCTGTTATCTCGTGCTTTTTGTCGTTCTTTCGGCTTACGCAGGATAGCAGAACAGCTTTTTTCTGCTCCATTGCTCCCATGATATCAATGAGTATCTCATCATCAAGAGTATGCACCATGTAAGCGTGCTTACGCACAAAAATATTATTTTTCGCACCCAGCTTATCCATGATAAAGCTGCCCACCACACCAAAAGGGTTTTCCTCAGAGAAGAATTTTATCATATCCCCCAATCCCTTATACCTGCTTACAATATCATCTGCATAACAACCGGTTTTGGTGTATAGGATATTTCTTCCGCTTTTGACCTCCGACACCAAGCCCTCTTTTACATATTCCTTTAGCTTGATACGGATTATCTGCACGTCTATTATCATGCCGTAGTTTGCAGAAATATAGTCTGCTATCTCCGATACCGACATGGCGTTATCTTCAAGAGCGTCCATTAAAATAAAGTGCAGACGGATATCATTGTCCGTAAAGGTCTTTGAACGATAGCACTGATACAGTGGGTTTTGAAAAATGTTCCCCGAATCCACCTGCACAGATACTTTCTTTTTGTGACCCTCCAAAGAGGTGTGAACGTGGTCTGAAAGCCAGCTTTCTATCCTGCGTTTTTCGTTATCATAGGTGCGCTTGCTTTTTGCGTCAAAGCTTTCTCTTGTGTGAAATCCAAAGATATAGAAATCACGCACATATTCTCTTACCTTCTCAAAATTTTTTATAAGTTCAGAATATACCGCCATTCAGAACACCTCCTTTGATAACATTATACCAAATCTATACTCCCATTGCAATACATAACAAAACCTCGCACCTTTTTTTATATGATTATTTTGTATCTATCTGCTATAATACATACAACAGCAAAAGTAGGAGGCGCACAAAATGTTTGAATATTATGATAAAGATAAAATGCTAGTACCGATCAAGATATGGACAGAATCTATAGACGATATCGAGGAAAGCTGTCTTGAGCAGGCGATAAACCTTGCAAATCTTCCATTTGCCCATGACCATATCGCATTGATGCCTGATACTCATACAGGAAAGGGAATGCCTATAGGCGGTGTGATAGCCTGCAAAAATACGGTAATCCCAAATGCAGTTGGCGTTGACATCGGCTGTGGAATGGCATTCGTGCAGACAGATATCCCTGTGAACATTCTTCGTGACACTGTAACAGGGAGCGGCGAGCTTATAAAGGTGATAGTAGGAAATATACTCCGTACTATCCCTGTGGGTTTTAGTCACTACGGCAAGCCGCAGACTTCTGCCGTGCTTGATAAGGCGCAAAGCGAGATAGAAAGATACAATGCTGACAGCGAATTGCTGAAATTTATTGAGCAGGGATATTATTCCGTTGGCTCACTGGGTGGTGGAAACCATTTTATCGAGATACAGGAAGACGAAAACGGCATGGCTTGTATAATGCTCCATTCGGGAAGCCGAATGTTCGGCAACATGATAGGGCAGTATTTCAACAAGATAGCCCATGAGATGAATGACAAGTATTTTTCAACTGTTCCCTCAGAGTATAATTTGCCGTTTCTCCCTGTGGATACAGACGAGGGTCAGAGATATCTCAACTGGATGAAGCTTGCAATGGACTTTGCTTTTGAAAACAGAGAGGTAATGCTTGAAAAGGTAAAGCATATTTTCACAGAGCAGGTTGAGAAGTATACGGGTATCACACCGAACTATAGTGACGAGATAAACTGTCACCATAACTATGCCGCACTGGAAAATCACTACGGTGAGAACGTGTGGGTACACCGCAAAGGCGCTATCCATGCGGCAGAGGGGGAAGTCGCTATAATCCCAGGCTCTATGGGCTCAAACAGCTATATAGTCAGGGGCATGGGCAAGGCTGAAAGCTTTTTGACTTCATCTCATGGTGCAGGCAGAAACTATTCACGCACAGGCGCAAAGGAGAAATTCTCCGTTGAGTCTGTTATGGTAGACCTAAGGCAAAGAAACGTGGTGCTTGGAAAGACCAGTAAGAAAGACGTGGCTGAGGAGTGCCGCTTTGCTTACAAGGATATAGATGTTGTTATGAAAAATCAAAGTGACCTGACCACCCCTATAAAGAAGCTTTTCACAGTGGGCGTTGTCAAAGGATAGGAGGTAATTTATATGAAACTTGCAACTGCATTGGCTGAACGTTCTGATATCCAGAACAGAATAAACACGATCTCAGTCAGACTTGACAATAACGCAAAGGTGCAGGAGGGCGATGTTCCTGCGGAAGACCCAAAGGCTCTTATGGAGGAGCTTGACAGGCTGATAGTCCGTCTTGAAGATCTGGTGGCACGGATAAATCTTACCAACAGCGGAACAGTATACGAGGGCAGGACTATCACAGAGCTTCTTGCACACAGAGATTGTCTGAAAAAGAAGGTAAGGGTATTGCGGGATTTTCTGAATACCGCAAGCGACCGTGTCACAAGAATGACAAGAACAGAGATAAAAATAGTCAGCACTGTTCCTGTGACAGAGATACAGAAAACGGTTGACGGTCTTGCAAAAGAACTGAGAACTGTGGACGAGAAGATACAGGAGCTGAACTGGACAACAGAGCTGGTGTAATAAAATGGGTGGGATATCTACAGGGTGGATGTATCTCTATCAGCAGAGAATGTGCTGATTATGGACAGAAACTTCGGGCAGGTTTCAGAGGTTCAAGTCCTCATTTGACAACGCATTGCCAGCAACGTAACATGCGTATCGTAACAAATTCTTATTACCACCTTGCATCAACTGTAGATAGGGTTGGGATATGAAAAACGGCATGACCTTGATTTGGTCGTGCCGATTTTTTTATGCAATGTAATCAGAATTTTTCGTAAAATGTGCAAATGCTCAAATTATTCCCTCATAAAATGTGTGAAATCAAAAATTATTCACTCATAAAATGTGCAGAGAGTGCCGCAATCGCCTATTTTACGCCCTTTTACTCCTCGTGTGCAAGAAGCCTTTTATAGCTGCGGTCAATGCCTATTGCACCAAGTGGTGCTGTGATAAGGATCGCAAGCACAGCCACAGAAAGCACTATCTTTCCGCAGGGCAGACCAAGGGACATCGGCACTGAGCCGATAGCCGCCTGAACTGTCGCCTTTGGCATATATGCCGTTACACAGAAAAGCTTTTCTTTAAGAGTCAGCTTCGTGCCGAGAAGACATATCCATACGCCCACGGCTCTGAAAATAAGCGCTCCGAAAATAAGAAGCACAGCCGCCACACCTGCCGTAAGGGTGTAGCGTATGTCCACTGCCGCACCAACAAGGACAAAAAGCACAGCCTCAGCGGCTATCCAAAGCTTGCCGAACTTTTCTGAAAGCCTTGCAGACACGTTTTTGTCAGCCTTTATTTTTATCACGCAAGCCATTGCCACAACTGCGAGAAGTCCCGATACAGCCACATAAGGCTTCAAAAATGTTTCCACTGACATGAGCAGGAATGCCAAGCCCAAGATAGCGATGACCTTTGTGCTGTTTCTTATTTTGTTACCTTTGCTGTAGGATATCTCAAAAATATAGAAAAGCACAAACCCTGACAGCGAGCCGAGAAGCACTCCGAGGATTATTGACACAGGGATATTGAGAAAATCTGTCGCCTTTGCAGAGCCGCCCTGCGCCATTGTTACGAATGTGGAGAACAGCACGATAACGAAAATATCATCGCATGAAGCTCCCGCAAGTATCATTTGCGGTATGCTTTTTTCAGTGCCATATTTTTCTTCCATAAGCTTCACCATTCTCGGCACTACCACCGCAGGGGATACCGCACCAAGCACCGCACCCATAACAGCGGCTTCCGTGTGGTTTATCCCAAGAAGCAGCGGAGCAAGGATAAAATATCCCAATATCTCAAAGCTTGCAGGCAGAAATGACATCATGACCGCAGGTCTGCCCACCTTTTTCAGATCAGACAAATTGAGTGACAGCCCTGCTTTGATAAGGATAATGATAAGGGCTATCTGCCGAAGCTCTGAGGATATGCCAAGTATCTTAGGATCCAGCAGATCGAGAACGTAAGTGCCTGTGAGAATGCCCGTTGCAAGCATACCGATTATCCTCGGCAGACCGATAGCCTGAAAAATGGCGGCGGCTGACAGCCCCATAAGAAAGATCACAGCCAGTGAAAATAACATAATCATACCTCCCAGAAATCAAAAAAGCTGACAACTCCTGCGTAAAAAACAGAAGTCATCAGCTTAATAAGCGGTTTAGGTTTCCCAGGGGAGAACATCATTCCCCGATATGAGATTTTACTATTGTATTCTACCACATTGCCGTGATAATGTCAAGTGCTTAACAGGTCTGCGGTTGGGCTTTTTTCATTTTTGTGGTCTGGCGCTGAGCCATAACGAGCTTGTAGTATACGCCCTTTTTCTGCATAAGTTCAGCGTGAGTGCCGAACTCTGCAAGTCTGCCCTTGTCAAGGACGATAAGCCTGTCGGCATTGCTGAGGGTGGAAAGTCTGTGAGCAATGGCGATTGTCGTTCTGCCCTTTGTGAGCTTGCCCAAAGCGTCTTGTATCTGCTTCTCCGTCTGAGTGTCAAGAGAAGCCGTCGCCTCGTCAAGTATTATTATCTTAGGGTCATGGAGTATCGCTCTTGCAATGGCAATTCTCTGACGTTCGCCGCCCGAAAGCTGATAGCCCTTGTTGCCCACTCGGGTGTTGTAGCCGTCAGGGAGCTTTGTGATAAAGTCATGTGCATTCGCAATTTTCGCTGCCCTTATTACCTCCTCAAAGGTAGCGTCAGGCTTTGCATATGCTATATTTTCAAGTACGTTTCCGTCAAAAAGGAAAGTTTCCTGCAACACCACGCCCACCTGTGAACGCAGGCTGTGCTGTGCAATATCCTTTATGTTCACACCATCAATGCGTATCTCTCCCTGCGTGCAGTCATAAAGTCTGAGAATAAGATTTATCATTGTGGATTTTCCCACACCTGAGTGTCCCACAATGCCTATCATCTCACCCTTGTTTATCTTGCAGGTTATGTCTTTCAGCACAGGATTGTATACCTTGTAGCCGAAATAAACGCCGTCAAATTCGATATCGCCTTGAATGTCAAGGTCAATAGGGTCATCGCAATCACGAACGTCAGTGTCCTCGTCAAGTATCTCAAAGACCTTGCCTGCGGAAACTGAAGTGTCCGCAAGATTTCTCGGTATCTGTATGAGCCAGCGTATAGGCTCGTAAAGCATTGCAACATAGGTGGTGAACTGTATAAGCTGACCTAGTGTCATGGTGTGGTCAAGAATCATGTTTCCACCGAAATATAGTACGAAGAAGTTACCAATGGTGAGGATAAATTCTGAGGCAGGAATGGTGAGATACCACATCATTTCCGCACGAACACAGCTTTTCGCCCAGCGTTCGGAACATTCTGTGTAGCGCTGTATCTCCCTTACCTCGTTGCCGTAGGACTTTACAACTCTTATGCCGTTTAAAATATCATGCAAAGTTTCTCCGTGAGAAACGCCGTTTTTCCATACCTTTGTGTAGCGTATCGCCATGGCGTCAAAAAGCTTTTGCACTATTATGAAAACTATCGGCACAGGCAAAACTGTCATAAGCGCGAGCCGCCAGTCCATAATAAAAAGCAGTATGCCTATTATCACAAGGGAAAGTATTTTTACTATGGCGTCCTTGCCGTTTGCAGTGATGAAGTCCTCAAGCTTTGCGGCATCGCTTGAAACACGGTTGATAAGCTCGCCTGCTGTTCGCTTTGATATGGAGTTCATGGAAAGCTGCTGTGACTTTTCAAATATCTCCTGCCTAAGGTCACGTCCCAGATTGAGAGCCACCTTGAAGCTGTTTTTCATGTTGAAAAACTCAAACACTCCTGCCAAAAGCAGCAGGGTGACGATAGTGATGATAACTCCTGCAAGTCCTGCCCAATGGGTGTTTTTCGGGGTAACATACTTGTCGATTATAACTCTGTCAAGATATGGCGCAAGCACCCAAATAAGCTCGGAAAGTATCGTGCATATAACTGCGATCGCAAAATATTTCTTGTATGGCGCAATGCGTTTTATGAGCTTGACCATTGTCTTGCCCTTGCCTGTGCAGTAGATACATTCCTTTGCGCCCTCCAGCGGCAGACCGCATTTGGGGCAGACAGGCTCTTCCGTGTCAGTTATCTCCATAAGCTCGCCGGTTCTGAGGCAGTGGTCAAGAAGTTTCATAAGCTCTGCATATCTCAGAAACTGATCCTGCGAAAAACCGCAGAAGCAGATAGTTTCACCGCTTTTCAGCGTTCCCTGAGCCATTGAAGTGCCTATCTGCTGTTTGCACTCAAACTCGGAGAAATCGTCTATGCTGTATTCAAGTGTTATCTCACTGCCGTTGTAAATGTATATCTTTTCTTTTGTCACGCAGAAATGTCCGTCCATTTTGTCGCCCTTACAGGTGAAGTTTGCAGGCAGAGAGTAAACAATGTCTGCCGGGGCATTCTGTGGCAGGGAAGTTTTTAGATCCATATTTTCACACTCCTTTCAGTGTGGTCTGACACCTTTTAGGTGTACATTTCAAGCACCTGACGGCTTTTTCTGTCAAGCTTATGAATGTCAGGGCAAAAATATTTGTTGCCGTCTGCGTCGTTGACGTAAAGATAATCATAGCCGATCATTCTGAAATTCTGATACCAGTCACGGATACAGATAGTTTTCTGTCCCGAAGTTGTGTCAGCCTTTACAAAGATCGCACCACGCATATTGTCCTTTATGCTGTAGACCTTTGTTATCTCAGGCATATAGTATTTGTATTCAAGATAGCTGTCAAGGAGCTTGTATTGCTCACCGTCAAGCTCCGCCATATCTTTTATCACGCCTATCTCGCGAAATTCTTTTTCAGAATTTTCGTATGAAAGGCTTATGTAGGTGGTCTTTGAGTAAAATGGTATGAGCCTTGTGGGGTTTACCTTGTGATAAGTCCTGCCCTCATAATCGAGGGTAAGAAAACCGCTTTCTTCCTTTGCAAGGCGTATCTTTTTGCAGTCAAGCAAATTAAGCTTATCGACCTCATAAACCTCCTGCTCTGGGATATTGTTTTCAGCCATTGTGTTCATCTCCTTACTATTCGTTTATGAACTGCAATGCTTCCGATTGCAGTTTGTAAAGCTCGAAATATTTGCCTTTTTCTTTTATGAGCTTGTCATGTGTACCCATTTCTTTAAGCTCACCATTTTCGATAACGCAGAGCATATCAGCGTCACGGAGAGTTGAAAGGCGGTGTGCGATAGAAATAATCGTCCTGCCCTGTTTCAGATTGTCGATAGCGGCTTGTATCTTTCGCTCTGTCCTTGTGTCCATTGAAGCGGTCGCTTCGTCAAGGATAAGTATGTTAGGCTTCTGAATGATAGCCCTTGCGATAGATATTCTCTGCTTTTCACCGCCTGACAAGGATATTCCGCCCTCGCCGACCTTAGTGTTATAGCTCTCAGGGAGCTTTGTTATAAACTCATGTGCGTTTGCGGACTTTGCCGCTTCGATGACCTCTTCCATGGTGGCGTCAGGGTTTGCATAGCGGATATTGTCAGCTATCGACCCTATGAAAAGGAAAGTTTCCTGAGAAACTATACCGATATTTCTGCGCAGATCGTCAAAAGCTATCTTCCTGATAGGCACACCGTCAATGGTTATCTCACCGCCTGTTACGTCATAAAGCCTTGCCATAAGGTTTATGATAGTGGATTTTCCTGCACCTGTTTTACCAACGATTCCAAACATATGCCCAGCCTGCACCTTGAAAGAAACGTTTTTTATGATAGGGTGTCCTGCTTCATATTCAAAGGATACATTTTTAAGCTCGATATCGCCCCTCATGTTTTCCATGTGAACAGGGTGTTCGTCCTCTTTTACAGTAGGCAGAGCGTCCATTATCTCAAACATTCTTGATGCGGCGTCCATACATTTTGCCCAGCGGTCGCCTATCCATGTGAAAAAGTTGATAGGATCCATAGCCATTTCGGTATAGGAAATAAGTGCTGAAAGTGCGCCGAATAGTATGTGACCTTTTATAACAAGCACTGCGCCAAGGCAGAAAACAAGCTTGTTCACTATCCTATAGAACGTCCATATAACAGGGATAGTGTTTGCTATTCGTGAGTTTATCCTTGAGTTTATCAAAAATGCGTCAGTGTTTTTCACTCTATAGCGGTCAATCTCTCTGTCCTCACGGGCAAAAGCCTTTACCACACGCTGACCGTTCATAACGTCAGACAGCACCGAGTTTGCAGAACGCATTGCAACGTCATATTTGCGGTAAAGCTTGCGCTGGCTTTTGTAAAATTGGTGCTGAACTATCTCTATCACCGAGATAGTGAGGATTATACCAAGTGACAGAAGTGGCGAAATTGTGAGCATTATCACCGCAATGCCCACTATCTTTACCACGTTTGTAAGTCCATACGGCACTATATCCGTGAAAAACCAGTAGATGTTCTGACTATCTCTGTCGACCCTCGACATAAGCGAGCCTGTCTGTTTGCTTGTGAAAAAGTCAAGGGAAAGCCGCTGCATTGAGGAGAATATCTTCACCCTAAGCCGGTGCGTAACAACAGGCACGACCTTTGAGGTTATAATGCCTGAAATTATCCGCATTATCATTCCTGCAATGTTAATGCCCACGATGAGCATTACTATCATGAGTATCTTGCCATAGTATTTTCCGTTTTCCGCAAGCACATCATCATAGAGCATCTGAGAGCCGAATATCGGTGAAAGCACTGCGAAAACGTTGCTTAAAACTATGGTGAGCAGTATGAGAAATACCGCACCCTTAAATTCACCGAACATAGAAAGCAGGCGTTTGAACACCGAGCGTCTGTCTACACATCTCGGACAGACAGGGCGGTTAGGGTCAGGATAAGGCTCACCGCAGGTAGGGCAGTGGGTCTTTACTCCTTCCAGCAGGCGGTCGTCGATAGGCTCGTTCTTGGCTGTGCAGTTCACACGCTGGCTGAATTTCTCGAATTTGTCAGCAAAGCCAAGTGAGAACCTCGCTATAGGGAATTCCTTGCCTGACTTGTCCTTTATCATAAGTCTTGCGGAATTTGCATAGCGGTCAACAAACATTTCTTCAATGCTGTCTATGGGGTATTCATCATAGCCTGATACTGTGAAGCTTACGAGATTTTTTCTCTTCTGCCCACGCTTCATTTTTCCGTATTCTTCATAGCCACGGAGTATGCAAAGGGTGTCTTTTGTGAAAGTTATGTATACGTCCACATATCCGCCCTCACCGTCAAGGTCAGCTTTTACGCAGTAAAGCAGCTCGTCAGTCATAACTCCACGCTTAAGCAGTTCGTTTTCTGCAAGCTGTGGCAAAACGTCAAAAAACTTCATGTATTCCCTCCTTTTCGGGATAAATTTCATATTCTTCCGATATAATTCTGTAAATTCGCATAACGTAACTGCCTATAACAGGTCAAAAAAAGACCTCTGATACCTGATATTAGAGGTCGCAATAGATCTGCAGTATAATATCCAGAAAGCTGATAAAAATCTCATTAGCTTTTGGCAATAAGGGCAGGCAAAATGACATCTGAAAGGCACATCGAACTTGCATTATTTGTAAGGCTTATATTCTCGTTAGTCTTTAGAAGATCAAAAAGAATATTTCTCATTTCACCCACCACCTTTCAGTTTATTCTTATAGCGTTTATCATTATACGATTTTTCGTGAAACATCACGCAAGGTTTATTATATAGCCAAACTTTCTATTTGTCAATAGGATTTTCCAAATTTTTTTTGCTTTTTGAGAAAGCTGCCCAGAATATCAGCACAAGAAGTATCACCGCAAAGCACATCCAGCCTATAAGGACCGGCAGACTTCTGTTTGAGAATGTGTCATAGTAGCCTTTAAGATAGATGAAGCATATAAGTGCAGGCACAACGTAGGCCATGTAGCTGCGAAGTCCGTTAGGGATATGCTTGCCCTTGCCAGTGTTGGCTTCCTTGATGAAGTTCTCCCAGCCCCAGCCGTTTTTGCGAACGCAGAAAAGCACTCCCACAAGCGAGCCAAGTGGCAGAAGATTTGATGATACCAAGAAGTCTTCAAGGTCCATGATAGTCGAACCCGCGCCCATTGGCTGGATATTTTTCAGCAGGTTAAATCCAAACACAGCAGGCATTGTAAGCACAAGTATCATCACAAGGTTTACAATAAGTGATTTTTTTCTGCTCCAATCCCACAGTTCCACCGACATTGTGATAATGTTCTCAAACACTGCGATAACGGTGGAAAGCGCCGCAAATGACATGAAGATGAAGAAGAATATTCCCCACAAGCGGCTTGAAGCCATATGGTGGAAAACGTTAGGCAGAGTGATGAAAAGCAGTGACGGACCTGAGTCAGGCTCGATTCCGTATGCAAAGCAGGCAGGGATTATGATAAGTCCCGCAACGACAGCCACGGCAGTGTCAAGAACGATAACGTTCACAGACTCGCCTACAAGAGTGCGGTCCTTTTTCAAATAGCTTCCGAATATCTCCATTGTGCCTATGCCTATGCTAAGGGTGAAAAATGCCTGAGTCATTGCGGCGAAAAGCACTGATGTGAAGCCCTTTTCTTTAAAGACGTCAAAGTCCGGCACAAGAAAGAATTTAAGCCCCTCAGAAGCGCCTTTCAGCCTGATAGAGTTCACCGCCAGCACCACCATGAGCGCCATAAGCAGTATCATCATAAATTTCGTTATCTTTTCAATGCCGTTTTGCAATCCCAGTGCGCAAACACCGATACAAAGTATGATAACGATAGCCGAGAATATAAGCATGAGCCACGGGGAAGCCTGCATATCCTTAAAAGCCTCAGCCGTTGCCGCTGTGCTTGAAGCGTCCAACGAGCCAGTGGCGTATTTGAAGGCGTAGTATAACATCCAGCCTGTGACCATGGTGTAAAACATCATGAGCAGATAGTTTCCTGCAATGCTCGTGTATTTTGTGCAGTGATATCGGCTACCGGGCTTTTCAAGTCGGTTGAAAGCCTGAGAAAGACTTCGGTTGCTTCCTCTGCCTATGGCAAATTCGCATATGAGTATTGGAAGACCCAACAGCACAAGGCAGATAAGGTATAGGAACAGAAAAGCTCCGCCGCCGTTTTGTCCGCAGATGTATGGAAATTTCCACACGTTGCCAAGACCAATGGCACACCCTGCGGACACAAGTATAAATCCCAATCGGGATTGAAAGGTTGCTCTGTTTTTATTTTCGTTCATAAAAAATATTCTCCTGTAAAAATAGTCATGCAATCTCTATTATATAGTATATCGTGGCTTTTGTCAAATTTTCACAAAGTATCATATTACTATGCTAAAACGTGTTAAAAAACAAGCCTTTCAAAAACGCAAAAGCGGGACGTCGAGGGCGCCGTCCCCTACATATACTGCAAAAATGTTTTGTGAAATTTGCCGAAAACAAAAACCCTCCCAAAAGGGGAAGGCTTTGTTTTAAGGAAATGTATTATTAAAGGATAATTATTATGCAAATTTATATAAATTCTATTTTTCTGTAGGAGTCGATAGCACCCTGATGTTTAACGCTTTCACCGCAGAATTTATTTGAAAACGCTATACAGCGTTCTAGCTGTGCATTGTCAAGGTCACAAAGGCTTTCGGCGGTCACATTGAGAGTTTTTAGTGCATATAGGAACGAGCCTATAAAACCGTCTCCTGCGCCTGTTGTGTCAACGGCTTTCACCTTTTCGCTCTCTGCAAATGCCTGTGCGTTCTTTGTGAAAGCATATGCTCCCTCTGAGCCGCAGGTGTATATCACAAGCTTCACATTGCCTGTGAAAAGCTTTGGCAGAGCGGCTTTGATGTCGTTTTCACCTGTGATAAATCCAAGCTCTTCGTCTGATATTTTTACAATGTCAGCCATTGGTATAAACTCATTTACGGTATCATGCAGAGCTTTCTTGTCGTTCCAGAGAGGAAAACGCAGATTAGGGTCAAAACTTATCATTGCGCCTTTTTGACGTGCATAGGCGATAGCCTTTTTGTGTGCGTCTTTCATTGGAAAATCTCCAAGGGAAACACTGCAAAAATGCAGTGCGTATGCGTCCTCAAACCATTCCTCTTTTACCTGCTCCGCTGAAAAAAGCATATCTGCGGAGGGCTTTCTGTAGAATGAGAACGTCCTGTTGCCGTCATTTTCAAGGCTCACAAAAGCCAAAGCTGTGTTCGCCTTGTCGGTGAAGCTCACAAGGGAAGTGTCGATTCCAGCCCTTGCAAGGTCGCCTGCTATCTTTCTTCCGAATGGGTCATCACCAAGCTGAGTGATAAATTTCGAGCTTCCACCAAGGATAGTGAACGCTCCGCAGACGTTTGCAGGCGCTCCGCCGCTTTTAGGGCTGAAAGCCGTTACTTCCTCAAAGGCACAGCCTGTCTGCGCAGGAATAAAGTCTATCAGTGCTTCGCCTATGGCAAAAAGTGTGTTTCCCATTGCAGTTCCTCCTCTCAGATGTCCCAGACCTGTGCCTCAAAGCCGTTTACTTTAAGCTTTACGCTGTCATTATCGGGATATATTCTTGTTGACATTACAGTTTCGCCGTCATTGATATAGACTTCGATGCTTGACATATCTGCGATAACTCTTATGTTTCTCACGCTGTCTATCTCTGCCTTTCTTACTGTTCTGCCGCAGCCGTATTTTTCGTCAGTAAATTTCATTGTAAAGAGCTTTTTCTCTTTATCAAAGCCAAGTTCCAGCTTGCCGTCAAGGGATATGCTGAAGCTGTCCGCAGGCTCACCGTCAAGCTCAAATGGCAGAGGATATTCTGCAGTTTGACCGCTGCTCTGTCGGCGTGCGTTGCTTTTAAGCTCGTCAAATTCAGCTATAGGCTGCTGTCTGAGCTTGCCGTTGGGTGCAACAGTTACAACTCTCGGTATGGTAAGGCAGTGCTGCCAGCCAAGCTCAGTTGTGGCATTGCCGTATGCCTTGTTGTCCATGCCAAGCCAGCCTATGAGTATCCTCCTGCCCTGTGGGTCAAGAAATGTCTGCGGTGCATAGAAGTCAAAGCCCATGTCCCACTCGGTGAAGTCACCGAGAACGCTGTCCTCAAGCTTGCCCTGAACAGGGAAGTAGCCTGATTCGTTAAGGTTCTGCCACTTTGTTTCATAGTGAGGCATACCCTGCGGGCAGGTGCTTAAAAAGCCCTTGCCGTCTATCTCAAAATAGTCAGGGCATTCCCACATATAGCCGTAGCCCTCTTTGTATACCTTGCCGGTGTATTTCCAGTTTATAAGATCGTCAGATTCGTATACAAGCACACAGCCCTCGTCGTCAAGAGTTCTTGCACCCAGCACCATTTTCCATATGTCGCCCTCTTTCCACACCTTTGGATCTCTCACATGGCAGGAGCAGAAATCAGGGTAGTCGCTGTTTCTGAGAAGTACCTGCTTTTCACTCATTTTGCTTCCGTCTGTAGTGGTGACGTGGATAACGTTCGCACCTCTGCCGGCTTTGACATAATCATAATCGCCTATCATCTTCACATTACCTGTGTAGAAAATATGCAGAACACCGTCATTTTCAATGGCACTTCCTGAGTAAACACCATGGCTGTCCTCAGGAATGTCAGGCATCATAACTGCTCTGTCATAAGTCATGTGCATAAGGTCGCTGCCGTGATAATGTCCCCAGCCTCTTGGCGTGTGACCGTCAGCGGCAACAGGGCTGTACTGGAAATAAACGTGATATTCGCCCTTGTAAAAGCTCAGACCGTTCGGGTCATTGAGCCAGCCGTCAGGCGGTTCGATATGAAATCTCTGACGCCATTTTGCGTTCTTTATTCTTTCCCTGTTTTCCAGTTTTTCTTTGTTATCCATTTATATCCTCTCCTTTTAATGCGTTGACTATAATTATTGACGGTTTGTCTGTACTTTATGCGTTGACCTTTATTAGCCTATCTCCTATAGTTACTTCTGTGCCTTCTTCTGCAAGCTCCTCAACGGAGGAAAATTCGTCTGAATTGCCCACAAGAACAGGTGTGATAGTCTGATATCCCTTACTCTTTATAAAGTCCATATCGAAAGTGATAAGCGTCTGTCCCTTTGTTACTCTGTCGCCCCCAGAAACGTAAGCCTTGAAGCCCTCGCCTTTAAGCTCAACAGTGTTTATTCCAACGTGGATAAGAAGCTCCTTGCCGTTGTCAAGCGTCAAACCAACTGCATGGAAAGTGTCAAAAAGCGTTTCGACCTTGCCGTCGCTAGGTGCAACGACCTTGCCCTCGGTAGGTTCTATTGCCGCACCAAGACCAAGTATGCCTTGCGCAAAGGTCTGGTCAGGAACGTTTTCAAGCTTTACAGCCTTGCCGCTAAGCGGAGCTGTGATAATGCCGTCATCTGCTACGTCTGCATTTTCAGCCTTTGTTTCCATAGCCTGTGCAGGCTGTTCAGCCTTTTCTGTCTTGTTTTCGCAAGGCTTGTGCTCGTTTCTTATCTGCTCGTTGTTCGTGCCGAAAAGCCAAGTAAGAGTGAATGCAACGCCCATTGCTACAGCCATTGAGATTATATACTTCACTGGGTGGTTGAGTGTAAGAAGTATTGCAAATATTCCTGTTACACCTGTTGCAGTTGCGCCAAGGTGGAGGATAGAAGCGACCATTGCTCCGCAAGCGCCGCCGATAGAGCCGAATATGAAAGGCTTTACAAATCTAAGGTTTACACCGAATATTGCAGGCTCTGTGATGCCAAGCATACAAGACAGAGCAGAAGGATAAGCCATTGATCTGATCTTATTGTTCTTGCTTCTTACTGCCACTGCAAGGCAGGCAGCTCCCTGAGCCATATTTGCGGCAGATGCCAGAGGCAGCCAATAGGTCGCACCATATTTAGCAAGCTGACCAATGTCGATAACAGTGTACATATGGTGTATACCGCCAACAACTGTTGTTGAATAGAAACCGCCCATTATGAACGAGCCAATGCCGAATGGGATAGTGATAAGCTTCTGAACGCCTGTGATAATGCCATTTTCAAGGGCAACGAATACAGGACCGATAAAGGTGTAAACGAGGAAAGCTGTTACTGTAAGGCTCACAAGAGGTGTAACGAAAAGGTCGACAATGTCAGGCACTTTCTTGTGAAGCTTCTTCTCCATAGTCGCAAGAATGAATGAAGCGATTATGATAGGAATTACATGACCCTGATAGCCTACCATGTGAACGTTGAACAGACCAAATATGGAGAAAGTCTGCTCATATCCGTTTGTGGAAACTGTCCATGCGTTTTGCAGGTCAGGGTGGATAAGGAACATTCCTATTACCGCACCAAGATAAGGGTTGCCACCGAACACCTTAGTTGCAGAATAGCCAATAAGTATCGGCAGGAATGTGAACGCTGCATTTGAAAGCAGTTTGAATATTGTGAAAACATATCCATTTGTGTCAAGGGAGATAAAGCCGTTTGAAGCCATGAAATTCAAGGCTTCCATTATTCCCATGATAAGACCGCCTGCAACGATAGCAGGGATTATAGGTACGAATACGTCGCCGAGAGTTTTGATAAGTCTTTTGAACCAGTTTTGCTTCTGAGCCACCTGAGCCTTGACTTCGTCCTTTGAAGAGGCTTCCACGCCTGCCTCTGCGATAAATTCGTCATAGACCTTGTTTACCGTTCCGGTGCCTATGATGATCTGAAGCTGTCCTGAAGCTTCAAAAACGCCCTTTACAACATCAATGTTCTCCAGGGTATCCTTTTGTATCTTTGAGTTGTCTGCGATTATAAGTCTTAATCTTGTGGCACAGTGTGCGGCACTGACCAGATTTTCCTTTCCGCCTATAGCAGAAAGTATCTCACGAGCTGAACTTCTGTGATCCATAATATCCCGTCCTTTGCTTGCTTTTTTATTATTTTGCCCGAACTATGTTATTTTATCAGTTTCATTATTTATGTGATACCGATTTCATTAACTATATTATAACCCATGACAGTGCATTTGTCTATTGACAAATAATATAAACTTACAAGGCGGCATTACAAGGTTTCACACAGTTTCATATTATTTTTCTGTGGACTCACGCTCTTCCAGCTCAAAACCGAGCGTCAGTGTCCTTGGTATAGAGCTTTCTCGCTTCAGTGAATTGAGCAGCATTTGTGCCGCTTCTATGCCTGCGGTGCGATAATGAAAATGCACAGAGGTCAGGGGAGTGGACGTGACCTTACAAAGCTGAGAGTCGCCAATACCTGCTATCATTATATCCTCTGGTACTTTCAATCCCTGCTCACGGCAGGCAAGGAGCGCGCCTGCGGCAAGATTGTCGGTGGCACAGAAAATGTGGTCGTACTTTCTGCCGCTTCTCAGTAATGTCAAAGCCCTTTTGTAGCCTGAGTCCATTTTAAATTCAGCCGTCTGCATATCAGACTTTTCAATGTTGATGCCGTTATCAGAAAGGGCGTGGATAAACCCGTCTTTTCTTGCCTGACCTGCCGCCTTGTCCTGCTCGGTAACACCGATAAAAGCGGGCTTTTTGCAGCCTTTGTCAAGCATAAGCTTCTCTGCGGTATAGGCGGCTTTGTAATCGTCATGACAAACGCAGTTTGCACCCTTGTATTCCTGTCCCACAATTACCACCGGTACACGCATTTTTTTCAGCACAGCGTCATGGAGCGAAGTGAAAACAGAAGCCAAAAAGATAACTCCGTCAACACGATTGCTTCGGAAAAGCTCCAGATATTCCACTTCTTTCTTTGGGTCGTTGGCAGAGTTCACAAGCAAAAGCTGATAGCCCTGCTCACTGAGTACCTGACTTATTCCCTCCACCTCTCTTGCACAGCTCTCACTTGAAAGCTTCGGTATAATAACTCCCACAAGCTTTGTCACCCTTGTTCTTACGTTCTGCGCCTGAACGCTTGGGGCATAGCCTGTGGCTTCTATGGCGGCTTCAATAAGCCTGCGCTTTTCTTCGCTCACATAGCCGTCGTTGAAATATCTGCTCACAGCAGATTTTGATACTCCTGCGGCTTTTGCAAATTCGGTAATGTTCATTCCTCGTCACTCCTTTTATTATATTATACCACTGCACTGTGAATTTTCAATATGGTTTCATATGAATATTTCATATATAATGTGAAACTGTTTCAACTAAAAAACTGCCGCACCGAATCGGTACAGCAGTTATGAAAATCTATTTTACAATTGAATGAAGCCTCCATTTTCCGCCCTTGTATCTTATAAGGCTCACCATAGCAGTCACAAACCACGTTGCAGCGGTGGTGTACCATATGCCCCAATAGCCTATGAAAGCTATCCTTGTGAGGATAAGTGAAAGACCTATCCTGCATATTACCTCCGCCATGCCGTTTACAAGGGCATAGTTTGTATCGCCTGCGCCGTTCAAAAATCCTCTTGTGGTGTGGATAATACCCAGCGACCAGTAGAAAAGTGAGGTTATGATAAGCGCTTTTGCCGATATGCTTATAACAGTCTTGCCCTTGACAAACCAAGATGTTATCGCTCCACCGAACAGCGTGAACAGCACAAGCACCACTGCCGAGAATATCACTGATATTTTTATTGCACAAGCAAGACCTTTCTGCGCACGTTTTTCTTGTCCTGCACCGATATTCTGTCCTGTGAATGTTGAAACCGCCGCATTAAGTGAAGAAAACGGCTGTTGAACGAATTGCTCGATACGCATTGAAACGGTGTATGCCGCCATGACCGTTTCGCCAAAGCCGTTAGTCACACGCTGTAGAGCCACCATTGATACCGAGATAAGTCCGTTTTGTATGGCGATAGGCACGCCTGTTTTCACACAGCGGCTCATCATGTCCTTGTCGGTGTGCAGATCGTCGGCGGTGAGCTTTATCTCTCCACTCACTGCAAAACAGTACACAATGCAAGAAATGGCAGAAAGTGCCTGCGTAAGCACTGTTGCCCATGCCGCACCTGCTATTCCGAATTTGAATACCACCACAAAAAGCAGGTCAAGGAGGGCGTTTAGCAAGCTTGCTGCACCTAAGAATATCAGCGGTGTTTTTGAGTCGCCCAAAGCCCTCATTATGGCGTTTATCCAGTTGTATGCTGCCACCGCTATCGTTCCGCCGCAGGCTATCTGCATATACGCCACAGAATCTCCGATAAGCTTGTCAGGAACTTTCAAAAGCTCCAGTATAGGTTTTGCGGCAGGCACGGATAAAAGGCTTATTACAATGCCGAATATAGCTGTAACAAGTGCTGAGTTGAATACTGCCGACCGCAGGGCTTTTTTCTTGCCTGCACCGAAATACTGTGCGACAATTATTCCTGCACCCACCGACAGCCCTATGCAAAGGGTGTAAAAAAGATAAGTGATAGAGCCTGTAGCACCAACAGCGGCAAGGGCGTCATCGCCCAGATAACGCCCCACCACCATAGTGTCCACTATATTGTATGTCTGCTGTAAAAGATTTCCTGCAAGCAAGGGCAGTGAAAACATTATTATGTGTCGCATTTCACTGCCTTGTGTCATGTCTGTTGTTCTGCTTATTTTAGTCATTATTTTCCTTACGCTTCTTTCTCGCTATGCCGTATATCACTGCACCAACTGCCGCAGCAGCGCAAACGCCTGCGCCTACGGCTATAGGAAGCTTGCTTTTGCCTGACTTAGTGCTTTCAGACTTCGCAGGCTTTTTCTTCTCGAATGGTATCTTTCCGCCTGTTACCTGCATAGCGTCAATTGTATATTTGCCTGATTTTATGGTTACCTTTGCGGTGTGAGCGCCCTCAGACAAGCCTTCAAAATGGCATGATATCTCACGCTGACCTGTCCTTGAAACTGTCACGAGCTGTTCATCACCTCCGTCTATTGATACCCCGAGTATAGCTTTTTCTCTTGTTTCACCTGAAAGCGCAAAGCCTGTTCCCTCAAAGCTTACTGTGAAAGAGTCGCCCTCTGTGCCATCTGATATTGTTCGTTTGTAGTTTTTGAAGCTGCTCATAAGGTTGTGTTCCCAGTTGCCCACAAAAGTGAAGCAAGAGTCTGTTTCGTCAAAGCGAGTTACATATGTGTCACTGCCCTCCACAGGTTCAGCAGAGAAGTTGTCAAAGCTGTTTTTGTTGTATGAGCTGAAAAGTGACGCTCTGCCTGCGCCGATAAGAGATTCCCCCTCGTTCACAGTGTATTCAGCCACCATGTTTCCGTCAATATATCCACGGATAACGTTGTTTACAGTCTCGACTTTAAGCTTGTGAGAAGCTGTTCCGTCAAAGCCGTCTATGCTTCCACTGCTAAGAGTGCCGTCATTTGCTTTAAGCTCCCAGCTTCCGTTCTCATAAAGCTTTATCCAATAGCCACTGTATGAATTGCAGCCAAGCGTGTATCTCAGACCAACGCCCACATAGTTTGATTCTGCGTCCTGCGAAGTCGCAAAAGCAGCGTCAACGTTCACAGAGTAGTTATACCACCTGTCGTCACCGAATGTAGTCACAGGTTCGGGTGTGTAGCCCCACTCGTTGGCTTTCATGTCAGCCGTTATCTGCTGAACTAGCATATTGCCCTTGTCGGTCTTTTCCACCTCGAAAGCACCGCCCTGATCTGTTGTGTATCTTGGCGCATTGCCCCTTGATGAAAGATAATTCTCAGAATAGCCTGCATACTCAAAATCGTCCGAATATGGAAGCTTCAAAACAGTGCGTTCGCTCTCGTCAGCGTTTTTGTATTCTGTGCGCTCAGGTGTAACAGTAGAAATTGTCACAATAGAATTTGGCTTCACTGTCACAGAGTATGTATAAGCTCCGCCGTTCTCTGTAGGGGTTATATCCTCAGTTTTCTTGAAATAATTCTCGTCATAGCTGCCGTCAATGCTGTCAGGACCTCTTGTTTCCCATACGCTCACGTTGCTTGACGCCTTGTCAAGCCCTGATACCTTGAGGTCATACTGTATAGGCTCGCTTGTAGTGTTTGTGATAACAGTGCTGTAATCACCTGTTTCTGTGTCTGTGGCGGTCATATAGCTGTAAACTGCGTCGACGATAGCGTGGCCGTCACCGCCTTTTTTGCCGTCGCTGTAGCAGCCGCTGTCAACAAACGCCCAGCCTTTTTCAATGAACTGTGAAAAATGCAGAGACATATAAAATCCGCTGTCAAGCATATAATAACCACTCCAAGGGTCGCAGGCTGAGATAAGCTGTTTCTGACAGTAGCAAGCGCCGTCATAGTATGCCGATACAGCAGGCTGATACTCATAAAGTGTCATTTTGCCGTTGGGATACATTCCGATTATTCTGTTTGCAATATCAAGGGTGCCGTTTATGCCTGCCAGACCTGAGCCGTCATATCTGTATGTACCCTGCGCATATGCCATTGGCGAGCTTGCTTCGCTGAACCAAAGCTCTTTGTTTTCTTCATATGCAAGCTTCTGTGCGTTCTCGGTGGACTCGCTTGTGTAATGGCTTCCCACCACGTCAACAACGTTCATAAGTTCGCTGTCCTCATACATTCTGTCAGCAAAGCCCCATGTGCAGACCTCTTCTCCACCGACTATCTTTATCTTTGAGTAGTCATAAGGGGTGCCTTTTTCACTTTTAAGATGTGAGGAAAGATATTTCACCCATTCAAGGTCTGCTCCACGCTCATTCTGCACAGCACTTACATAGTCAAATTCAAGTCCATATGTTTCATAAGCGGCGTCAAGTGTGTTTTTATACCATTTGTATCTTGCAGCATAAACGTCGGAAGCGTCAGATACCCACTTTGGTTCACTCCACCAAAGCATATCCAAGGTGAGGTCAGGATTTATCTTCTTTGCGTCAGCGGCAAGCTGGTATGCCGCACCTCTTGTTACGTCAGCCTTTTCGTCCTCTGTTCTCATTACAGACGGTTCTGTGCCTGATGATGAGTTTATATCCGCACCCATTTCCAACTTAAGGTGAGTAATGCCGATACCCTCTTTGCCAAACATATACTCCATTATCTGCTCATATACATCAGGGTGTTCAGCCTTGTAATCCAACAGAAGCCTTGATGAGTTGTTTGCGCTCACCATGCCTGCCCCTCTGTAGCGCATATTTTCTTTGAGCTGAGCCGTAGTTCCGTCAATAACTATCTCTCTTGTATTATTTGTATTGCTATCGTTCACCGTTGTTCCCTCCGCACTGCAATTGTAAGCGCCTGCGCTAGATATCATCATGACCAATGCTGACACCATTGACGCGCTCCTTTTTAGTATCGTCATAAGTTATCCTCCTTGCATAAAGCATGGCTTCTTGCTTTCTTATGACAATTATAAGCTTAAAGGAGTGTATGGTCAATCTGAAATATTTTGCATATTATTAAGATACGAACATTTTGCTTTGAAATATGCTAAGAAAATTCTAATAAAGCTTAAAATATTATTACAAACTTTTTCCTCTTGAACGACGGTATTCTCTTGGAGAAACGCCCTCCAGCTTTTTAAAAACGATGCTGAAATAGTTTCTGTCCTCATAGCCCACCTGCTTGCCTATGTCGCCTATGTCAGAGTCGGTGTTAAGAAGCAGAGATTTTGCCTGAGAGATACGTCGTTTTGCAATATATTCAAGGGGGCGCATTGAAGTTTCTGCTTTAAAAACACGGCAGAAATGTTGTACTGACACTCCCGAAAGTCCTGCAAGTGTTTCTGCGGTGATATCCTCCATGTATCGGCTGTCAATATACAAAAGCGCCTGCCTTGTAATGCTTCCCACGTTGTTTCGGCTGTCAGGGAAAAGCATTGCAGTCCTCATGGCGAGGATATATTCATACACAAGTGCGGAAGTTTTTTCGCCACAATTCACAGGGTCGGCAGCGGCAACAAAAATTCGCTCAAAAAGCTGAGCGGGTTTTTGGGTGTTTATCTCAGGGGAGAATCTAAAGCTGTCAAAGCCAAGGTTTGCAAGCATTTGCCCCGCAAATTCACCACGGAAAACTATCCAGTTTGTTATCCAATTTCCATTTGAGGGATAATATTCATGCGGAACGCTAGGGGGCAGATAAAATGCCGAGCCTTTAGTCTGCACAAATTCTTCTCCCCCGACAATTAGCCTGCCCTCGCCACCTGAGGTAAAAAGAAGTTGATGTGAAACAAGCCCTTTGTCCCTTGTGACATGATATTCAGGGTCGGAAATGCCTATTCCGGTGAGATAAAAGGGCAGGGAAGTCTGCCTGCCGATAACAGGATATATGACCTTTGTCACTGCCACACCTCCTTTTCAAAGTGTAGTTTCATGGTAAATTATATATCCACAAGTGCAATTTGTCAATGGTTCGGTGCTTGACTACAGGTAAACATTGTGCTAAACTTTTATACACAGCGTTTTTCGACACAGCGAACGCCCGAAAGGCAGATGAACATTTTGGAAAAAAATCACGATAGAAAAGCATTCAAAGCCCTGAAATGGGCTTTTCCTTATACAATACCGATATTCGCAGGTTTTTGGTTTTTAGGCATTGCCTATGGCATTTATGCTAACGCATCAGGATTCAGCTTTGTCTACCCCCTCATAATGAGCATGACGATATATGGCGGAAGCCTTGAATTTATCACAGTAAGTATGCTTCTTTCACCCTTTGCGCCTGTGCAGACCTTGATAATGGCGATAATGATACAAGCTAGGCACTTGTTCTATGGCATTTCAATGCTGGATAAGTTCAAAGGGCTTGGCTGGAAAAAATATTATCTTATCTATGGAATGTGCGACGAAACTTTCAGCATAAACTACTCAGCAGAGATCCCCAAGGACGTTGACAGAGGTTGGTTTTACTTTTTTGTTACGCTACTCAATCAGATATATTGGGTGAGCGGTGCAACTATCGGCGGTCTTATGGGTGATCTTATAAGCTTTGATACCAAAGGACTTGACTTCGCAATGACGGCTTTGTTCGTTGTGATATTTCTTGACCAGTGGCTCAAAGAAAAACACCATATGAGTGCATGGATAGGCTTGATATCAAGCGTTGTCTGCCTTATACTATTTGGTACAGACGATTTCATGATACCCACAATGATATGTATTCTCGTTCTGCTCACGGCTTTTCGCAAGCCTATAGAAAACCCTGAGAAAGCAGGTGACGCAAAGTGACGATAACTCAGCAGGTCATCACTATAGGAATGTGCGTTTTAGGCACTGTTCTCACAAGAGCACTCCCGTTTCTTATTTTCAACGGCAAACGCCCAACACCACGCTATGTGCAGTATTTGGGCAAGGTGCTTCCAAGCGCAATATTCAGTATGCTCGTGGTATATTGCCTTAGAAACGTAACACCTCTGCATTACAGTTACGGCTTGCCTGAACTTATCGCCATAGGCGTGACAGTGACAGTGCATTTGTGGAAAAGACAAATGCTTTTGTCTATTGCAAGCGGAACAGTGTGCTATATGCTTTTGGTACAGCTTGTGTTCAAATAAAACAAAGGGTCAGCATTTTCGCTGACCCTTTTGCTTTGTCCTGCTATTTAATTCTCCGAAACATCAATAACAATGTATTCAGACTTGCAGCCTGTTTTGAATTTTATCGCCCAGTCTGAAATGCCTGATGTCACGATAAAGTTGGTGTCCTCACGCTTTTCATAGCCGTAAGTGCGGTCATTGCCGCCGATGAGAGTGCCAAGGAAGTTTATTGGTATGAGCTGACCGCCGTGTGTGTGACCTGACAAAACAAGGTCTACCTTTGACGCCGCCTGAGCGTCATAATCACAAGGCTGGTGATCCATTACAACTGTAAACTTCGAGCTGTCAAGATCCTTTGTGAGCTCTTCCATAGATGCTCTGTGACCGCCCTTTTCCATTTCCTCAGACCTGTCCTGTCTGCCTATTATGTAGAAACGATCGTCGATAAGCACGGTGTCGTCCTGTAATACGTTGACATTGTTCTTTTCAAGCTCCGCAATAAGATCGTCACCGCTGTAGCCACGATACGAAGGGTCATAGTATCCCTTGTCATGGTTGCCAAATGAGAAATAAACGCCGTATTTTGTTTTCAGCTTGCCAAGAGCTTCACAGCACTGTATCATGTCCTCTTTTGATGTGTCATCATCAACAAAGTCGCCTGTTATAAGCACCACATCGGGGTCAAGCTTCTGTATCTCTTCCATGTACTTTGCGAAGCCGTCCCCATGGAACGTTGTGCCAACGTGAGAGTCTGCAAATTGAACTATCCTTATGTCACCTGACTTCTTATCAGTTTTCAGTGTGTAGTCAGTTTCCCATACATTATTGCAAAGATACCAGCCCACCGCAAGATACACCACCGTCAGCGGCACGGCGATAAAGCCTGCAAGGCATTTGCTTGCCTGTTTCTTTGATATCTTCTTTCCAATGAACACAAACAAGTCGCACAAAAGCCAGAATATAACAAGATGCAGCAAACAGATTATCGCATTTATCCAGTCCCATATAAGCCATATTATGCCGCCTGTGAGCACTATAAGACCTGCACTTATGGCGTATTTAAGTACCTTTTTATCCTTTGAAAGCTTTTTTATAAAGCCAAAAGCTGATATTCTTCTTGTGAGATAAATAAAGCCAGCCACAGAGCAGACCGCCACAAGAATAGCTATCATTAACCATAAAAACATATTTTGCCTCCTGTAAAATTGCTGTAATATCATTATAAGTAGCAAAGCGGACTAATTTCAACAAGTTTTTTTTAACATTTCTTTATCTCTGTTAACATTTGTACCTATGTGCTGTTGAAAAAAGCGACAATAAGTTGTATAATTATCATATAGCAGAATGGAGGAAAGCAATATGTATGAAATGAAACGCACTGTAAATTGCAGTCAGATAGGTTCGCATGGCATAATAAGAAATAGCTGCCTTGTTGACCTTTTGCAGGATTGCTCTGTTATCCACCTTGACACTCACCCTGTTATGTCGCCTTTCTTTGAGAAAGAAAACTGCGTGATGTTTCTTGTGTCAAGACAGCTCGATATTGTCCGCAGACCTGAGCAGAACGAAAAGCTCACCGTCAAAACATGGACCTATGAGCTTAAAAGAATGTATGGCTACAGAAACACAGTTATATATGACGAAAACGGTGATATCTGCGTGAAGTCTATAGCTTCTGGCGCTTTCATGGACAAGACCTCTCAGCGGCCTATAAAAGCTCCACAAGAGCTTGTTGATAGGGTGAAGCTCTATCCAAAGCTTGATATGGAGTATCTTCCAAGAAAGATAGCCCTACCTGATACTGAGCCACAGGTGTATGAGGATATCCCGGTGCTGAAATGCTATATCGACATGAACGAACACGTCAATAATGCGAGATATCTTGACATAACAGACGAGTTTGTGGAAAACGAGTCTGCTGTGAAGCGTATCCGTGTGGAATATAAAAATCCCTTGAAGCGTGGTAAAGCCATAAAGGCTCTTGTTTACACCCATGAGGGCAGAAAATTTGTGGAGCTTTGTGATGAAAATAATAAGCCATATTGCATCACTGAGTATGATTATAGGTCATAATGCACAAATTGGAGCTTGCAATAAGCTGACTTTGTTGTATAAAACGCAGAAAGCATATTAATCCTATTGACATAGTAGGAATAAAGTGATATAGTATAACCATAGCAAACATAAGCGGTACAGAAAACCGCATAAAATAATTTTCATATCGGAGGTAGATTAAAATGTCAAAGATCTATAAGGGCGTTTCGGAGCTTATCGGAAAAACTCCAATAATCGAAGCAGTTAATTTTGAAAAGGCAGTAGAGGCTGACGCAACTATCCTTGCAAAGCTTGAATATTTCAACCCGGCAGGAAGCGTTAAGGACAGAGTTGCACTTGCAATGATCGAGGAAGCTGAGAAGAAGGGCGTTCTCAAGAAAGGCGCAACTATTATAGAGCCTACATCAGGAAACACAGGTATCGGTCTTGCGGCTGTGGGCGTATCAAAGGGCTACAAGGTAATTCTTACAATGCCTGAAACAATGAGTATCGAAAGAAGAAATCTTCTTAAGGCATATGGCGCACAGATAGTTCTCACAGAAGGCGCAAAGGGCATGACAGGTGCTATCAAGAAGGCTGACGAGCTTAAGGGCGAGATCGAGAACTCAGTTATCCTTGGTCAGTTCGTAAACCCAGCAAACCCAGCCGCTCACTTTGCAACAACAGGTCCTGAGATCTGGGAAGATACAGACGGTAAGGTAGATATCTTTATCGCAGGCGTTGGTACAGGCGGAACAGTAACAGGTGTTGGTCAGTATCTCAAATCAAAGAACCCTGACGTTAAGATAGTAGCAGTAGAGCCTGCAACTTCACCTGTTCTTTCACAGGGCAAATCAGGTCCACACAAAATTCAGGGTATCGGCGCAGGCTTCGTTCCTGATGTCCTCGATACAAAGGTTTATGACGAGATCCTTCCTATCGAGAATGAGGACGCTTTCAAGACAGGCAACAAGTTCGCTAAAACAGAGGGTATCCTTGTTGGTATTTCATCAGGCGCAGCACTTAAAGCAGCCGAGATACTTTCAAAGAGACCAGAGAACAAGGGCAAGACTATTGTTGCACTTCTCCCTGATACAGGTGAGAGATATCTTTCAACAGCACTTTTCGAGAGCTAATTTCTCAAACATACAAAATCGGAAAAGGGCAGACAGTCAGGCAAGCTGACGTGTGACCCAATGAACAAGCTTTCTTCGATCAAATCCGATATAAAAAGCCGCAGGGCATACAGTTTTTACGCTGTATGCCCTGCGGCTTTTATTAAAGAATTCCCTTATAGGCTTTAACCCATTATGTTATTATCAGAATAATCAGGCTCATACTCATAATCTATTCCGAGAGCATCTGAGAATGCCTTTGAAAGCTTGTCGTAATCAATGCCAAGTGCATTGTCTGTGTCATAAGAATTATCCGAATCGTCATCGTCTGACGAGTTTAAAGAAATTCCGAAGCAAACCTTGTCCCCTGCGTCAATAACAGGTGTGGAAGAGACGTTGTAATCGTCAATGTAAAAGTTTGATATTATGTTTGTGACCTGCTCCGCAACAGCAGTGCTGCCTGCTCCCTCCGGCACGTCCAGTGACATATATATAGTTTTTCCCTTATCTGACATTGCTTTCTTTATGCGCTCAGGTATATCATAAACGCTGTCAAGCTTCTTGGCATTCTTGCATATGTAGCAATCGTCAGTTGAATTGCATTCAGGGAAGTCCTCTTTGTTCCAAGGATAAGAGCCGTCGTCCTTTGCAGTGTCAGGTACGTTGAAATATGCGTAGTCAGGAGCTTCGTTGCCACCGTCAAATGTCACATCAAGGTGATACCATTTGCCATCTATCTTCACAACGTTCCAAGCGTGTTCGCCGTTTTCTGTTGAGTGTATTATCTTGCTGTCGATGCCTAGAACATCAAAAAACAGCTTTATTGTTGTTGCGTTTCCCACACAGATAGTAGAGTGGTCATGGAAAAATCCGTAAGGATTGTATGACTCGTCATCTTCACTTTCATCAGATATCGCCACAAGAGAATCGTCATTAAAGTGCGTCTGAGAGAACACATAATCATAAACAGCCTTTTCCTTGTCATATTCGCTCATGCCGTCTTTGATTATCTCGCCCACAGCCTTTTTTAGCTCTTTGAGTATGTATTTGTCCTTATCGTCAGTGAGCTTTGAATCATCACCCGACTTGTAAGCTTCAACCACTGCCGTATCATCATAGATAGGGTGTATCTCACCGTTTACGTTGCCGTCACCGTCTGCGGGATCAAATATATCCTCCCCCAGAATGTTAGAAAGCGTGTTTTCCAGCTTTTCAAGCTTGTCGTTAAGCTCTTTTATCTTCTCGCTGTCGCTGCTTTCTGTTTGTGATGATGTGCTTTTAGCAATTTTAGTATCAGAACTGCTTTTATCTTTTGCACAGCCTGTGATACTCGCTGTAAGGCAGGTCAGACAAAGTGCGAAGGTAAGTATTTTTTTCGCAGTTGTCATTTTCTTTCCTCCGTTTTTTAATTTATCATGTCTGTTATCTCGTCAGATATCTCGTCAGCATTGTCAGAGATAACAAGCACCCAGTAATCTCCAGCCTGAAATATCTTTGCCGCCTGTATTTTCTTTGTTTCTTCAGGCTTGTAGTTTTCATATTGATTAAGTCTGTAGCTCAGCCTGTCTGCAAGCTGGCTTTTTGCACTGCTTCCGTCAGCCATTTTGAGCATTGATATCTCGTCAGCATAATTGCCGTCAGAGGAGTAAAGTATTCCTCCGTCGCTGAGCTTGTCAGCTTCTATACCATAAAGCTTTTCGGTATTCTTTGTGAAGCTGTCCTCACCGTAAAAAGTCGAAGCGTCCATGTGGTCGCCCTCTATTGCCGAAAGGATATCCTTTGCAGTTTTACCGCTGTCTGCCGTAGATGTAACAGCACTTTCGGAAGCCTCAGACGAAATGGCGTTGTCTGCTCCGCATGATGTCATTGAAAGCGTGGTAAGAACTGTAAGTGCAGATGTTATCACGCAAAGTACTCTAAGAAACATATCTTTCCCCTTTCTCTGTCAGCCTTTCCTGACGACTTAAATTATAGCACTTTTGCAAGCTGTTTTCAATGGATTTAAGAAATTCATAAGAAAAAATACCATAAAAATATCCGCCTTGTAAAAAGACGGATATTTTACTATGTTATTACCAAGGCTTAACAGTGCCAACTATCTCAGAGATGTTGTTAATGCCGTTGTCCTCGCAGAATTTCTGCATACCCTCGGCTATCTTCACAGGTGCATAAGGGTCAGCAAATATTGCCGCACCTACCTGAACAGCTCCTGCGCCTGCCATCATCATTTCAATGGCGTCTTCCCATGTGGCGATACCGCCCATGCCCATAACAGGTATTTTAACAGCGTTTGCCACCTGCCATACCATTCTTACGGCAACAGGGAACACCGCAGGACCAGAAAGTCCGCCCACGTTGTTTTTCAGTATCGGACGGCGTGTTCTTATGTCGATACGCATACCGAGAAGCGTGTTTATAAGGGAAACAGCGTCAGCGCCGTTTGCCTCAACTGACTTTGCAATGTCCACAATGCTCGTTACATTTGGTGAAAGCTTTACCATAAGAGGCTTTTCCGTAACGTCCTTTACAGCCTTTGTTACCGCACCTGCAACGTTGCAGTCAGTGCCGAAAGCCGCTCCGCCCTGTTTTACGTTAGGGCAGGATATGTTAAGCTCTATCATGTCAACAGCCGTGCCGTTGAGCTTTTCTGCAAGCTCTGCACATTCCTCAATAGTTGAGCCTGCTATGTTGGCTATTATCCTTGTGTCCTTTGTTACAAGGTTTGGAAGCTCGTAGTTTATGAACTTGTCAACGCCGCCGTTTTGAAGTCCAACAGAATTGAGCATACCGCTTGGAGTTTCCGCAACTCTCGGACCGGGGTTGCCCTCACGGCGGTGCAAAGTAGTGCCTTTTACGGATATTCCGCCCAGCTTTGAAAGGGGATAGAACTGCTCGTACTCTCTGCCGTAGCCAAATGTTCCGCTTGCAGGGATAACAGGGTTTTTGAACTCAACTCCGCAGAAATTCACATTTATCCTATTCATCAAACACTACCTCCTCGCTGTCGAATACAGGGCCGTCCTTGCAGACGTGAGAATTGAACTCCTGACCGTCCTTGACAGTGCGGCATACGCATACAAGACACGCACCCACGCCGCAAGCCATTCTCTGCTCAAGAGATACCTGACAGTAAATGCCGTTTTCCTCACATATTTTTGTGATATTTTTCAGCATTATCATTGGACCGCAGGCATAAACGATATCAGGCTTTTCGCTTTTAAGCACGTCAAGAAGCGCGTCAGTAACAAAGCCCTTTCTTCCTGCCGAGCCGTCGTCAGTGCAAAGCTGAACGTCACAGCCCATAGCCTTGAAGTCCTCCTGCAAAATAACAGCCGCAGCGTTTCTGAAACCGCTTATAACAGTGGCGTTCTCGCCGTATTCCTTTGCAATGCCCACCATTGGAGGCGTGCCTATGCCGCCGCCGATACAGACAGCTTTCTTGCCCTTATCAAGCACCTTGAAGCCGTTACCCAGCGGTGCGATAATGTCAACAAGGTCGCCCTTGTTAAGCTCGCTTATCTTGTCAGTGCCGTGACCTCTTACCTCAAAAACAAGGCGGATAGTACCCTTGTCCTTGTTGATATCGCAAATAGAGATAGGTCTGCGGAGGAAAAAGCCCTCTGCCTGCACCTGTGCAAACTGTCCTGCCTTTGCCGCCTTTGCAATGTGCGGACAGTATATCTCAATGTCAAAAATTCCTTTTGCAAGGGTCTTTTTTGAAACTATTGGGTATTTACCCTGCTTGTACATTAAAAATCCTCCCTGTACTTAGTTCTTTACCTCATTCGGAGCGTTCACCGCATCAAAAACGAGAGTGACCGAGTTATCATTATCAGTATAAGTAAGCTTTAGCGTGTAAGAGTCAGCAAAATAGCCTATCTCCTGCCTTTTGGACATATTCTCCCAACCGGCAGGCGGTGCAAAATCAACGCCGCTGTCATCAACAAAGATAAGATCAAGATCGTCATCGTCCATTTCGATAGTGCCTTTTAAGCAGGGATTGCCTGCTTCTGCGTCATACATGAGATAGTTGCCGTCTGAACGGATAATAAGGCTGAGATAGCCCGAATAAAGCTCGCTGTTGTCAAGGGGCGTTTCACGGCATTTCCACTCGCCTACGATACATCTTGGAAAATCGCTTTGCTCCTGCTGACTTTCCGTCAAAGAGCTTGTATCCTCGTTCTTTGCGCAGGAGCATAAAAGCAAAGCTCCCACCATCGCTGTAAACAATATAACGCCCTTTGCTGTCATACTCAGTCACTCCTTTAGTGTTTATTCAAGTGTGATCTTTGGCAGATATGAGATTATATCCTCTTTCATTCTGATAACTTCACGTCTTGCAGCCTTTGCAAAATCATGCTCGTCACAGTTATCCTCTTTTTTGTAAGCACACATTACGCCACGGGAGGAGTTTACGATAGCGCCAAGTCCGTGATCGTCAAATGCCTTTGATACGCCCTCAGCACCGCCGCCCTGTGCACCGTAGCCCGGTACAAGGAAGAATGTGTGCGGCAGAGCCTTTCTCATTTCAGCAAGCTGCTCAGGATAAGTCGCACCCACAACTGCGCCAACACCGCTGTAGCCATACTTGCCCATAACGTCCTTGCCCCACAGTTCGCACATTGAGCCCATTGTGGCATAAACTGTCTTGTTGCCGATTATAAGATCCTGAAGCTCACCGCTTGACTTGTTTGATGTCTTTACAAGAACGAAAATGCCCTTGTCATATTTTCTGCACTGGTCAAGAAGCGGGTTGATTCCGTCTGAGCCGAGATAGCCGTTTACAGTGAGAGCGTCTGCACCGAAAGCTTCCACAAGCTCACCGCCAACGTCAGTAAGACCAAGATGTGCGGTTGCGTAAGCTTCCATAGTTGCGCCGATATCGTTTCTCTTGCCGTCTGTCATGACGAACATACCTTTTTCCTTTGCATACTGTATAGTCTTGTAAAGGGTCTTTACACCCTCGTAGCCATACATTTCATAGTATGCAGCCTGTGGCTTGATAGCAGGGCAGATATCGTGTATCTCGTCGATTATAGTCTTGTTGAACTCCCATATAGCCTTTGCCGCACCCTTGAGCGTCTTGCCGTATTTCTTGAACTTCTTTTCCTTGATGTATTCGGGAACATAGTCAAGCTTTGGGTCAAGTCCCACTACTGACGGGTTCTGTGTCTTTACGATATTTTCAATAAGTCTGTCAAATGCCATTTTTATCTTCCTTTCGGATATTTTTATATTAAAGCTCAAAAACGAGCTTTCCTCTGCATATTGTGTACATTACCTTGCCTTTGAGCCTTGTGCCTTTGAACACGCTGTTTTTGCTCTTTGAATTAAGCTCCGCAGGGATAACTTCCCATTCATAGTCAGGGTCAAAGATACAAAGATCGCATCTTTCGCCAACTGCTATCTTGATAGGCTCAAGCCCCATTATCTTTCTCGGATTTACCGACATTATCTCTGCTATCTTGTCAAGACCGCATTTGCCGCTGTGGTAAAGTTTTGTGAGCGTTGCCGCAAGGGAAGTTTCGAGTCCAACAACACCGTTTGGAGCTTTCTCAAAGTCAGCCTTTTCCTCTGCGGAGTGTGGAGCGTGGTCGGTGATGATGCAATCGATAGTGCCGTCAAGAACAGCTTCCTCAACAGCCGCCCTGTCCTCCTCAGTTCTAAGTGGAGGCGACATTCTGAAATCTGCGTCACGGGCTAAAAGCTTTTCGTCTGTGAATGTGAAATAGTGCGGCGCAGTTTCACAGGTGACCTTAACGCCGTCCTTTTTCGCCGCTCTTATGATGTTCACAGAGCCTTTGGTGGAAACGTGGCATATGTGAACTCTCGCATTGCAGCTCATTGCAAGGCATATCTCACGGGCTGTGATATAGTCCTCAGAGGCTCTGTCCATGCCCTTTACTCCAAGCTTTTCGGATATATCGCCCTTGTTGATGATACCACCGTTTATTATCTTCAAGTCCTCGCAGTGAGAAGTCACGATAAGACCGTTCTCGTTAGTCTTTTCGATAGCCTGACGCATAAGCTCAGCGTTCTCAACAGGTCTGCCGTCATCTGAAATGGCGGTAACTCCTGCGGCTTTGAGTGCGTCATAGTCGCAAAGCTCCTGACCTTTCATGCCCTTTGTAACGCAGGCAATAGGGAAAACGTCGATACCTGTTTTCTTTGCCTTTTCAAAAACGTATTTCACGCCCTCAGGGGAGTCGATAGGCGGCTTTGTGTTCGGCATACAAGCGACGCCCGTGAAACCGCCAGCCTTTGCGGCGTTCGCACCTGTGATGATGTCCTCCTTGTAGGTAAGACCTGGGTCACGAAAGTGAACGTGCATATCGAAAAGCCCAGGCAATGCACAAAGCTTGCCCTTTGCGTCGATAACTCTCTGAGCATGCTCGTCAGTTTTTCCAAGGCTGACTATCTTTCCTCCGTCAATGCCTATGTCCGTTATACCGTCAAGCCCTGTCTGCGGGTCGCAGGCACGGATATTTTTGATCAGTAGCTCCATTTTTACTCCTTTTTTATCTTAATCAAGTCTTTACTGCACAAAAGCTGCGGCTAAACATATCGTTCAGCCGTAGCCCTTGAAAATTCGTTATTTGCCGTCGTAGAATGAGCCGTCAGAGTCTTTTCTCTCGCATGAGTAAACTCCGTCAGAGTTCTGGAAAATGAACTTGCAGGTAGCGACCTTGTCGCTCTCGTCCTCAGACGGTACAGAAAGGTTTTTGTAGGAAATAGTCGAGAAGAACTTCATTCTCAGACCGATGTCAACAGTTGTATCTCTGTCAGACGGATTTACAAGAAGCTGTATCTTTCCGCTTCCCCCGTCCTCCTGAATTTTAAACCAGCCCTTTGCGATAACTGATTTGTTATCAGTGTGAGTGATAGTGAAATCGCCCTCGTCAGAGAACTCAAAAGTGATGTTTGCGTCCTTATCTGTCCATGTTCCAGAGATAAGCTCTCTTGAATCGCCTGATCTTGACGGCTGATTGAATACATATGTGCAGATGAAAACACCTACTACTACAAGAACTACAAAAAGTATTCCAAGCAAGCCTGAAATGAATTTTTTCATATTATTCCGCCTTTCTCCCTTATTATTTTGTATCGGATATTAGTCCTTTATCTGAAGTATAGCACCTCTGTTTGCAGAAGTTACAAGTGAAGCGTATCTTGCAAGATAGCCTGTTGTTACCTTTGGCTGTCTTGGCTTCCAGTTCTTTCTTCTTTCAGCAAGCTCCTCGTCAGATACTTTAAGTGTGATAGAGCAGTTGTCGATATCTATTGCTATCATATCTCCTTCTTCAACAAGTGCGATAGGACCGCCTACGGCTGCCTCAGGTGAAACGTGACCGATAGAAGCACCTCTTGAAGCACCGCTGAAACGTCCGTCAGTGATAAGCGCAACAGTTGAGCCAAGACCCATGCCTGCGATAGCAGATGTAGGATTGAGCATTTCTCTCATTCCAGGACCGCCCTTTGGTCCCTCGTAACGGATAACTACAACGTCGCCCTCAACTATCTTGCCGCCTCTGATAGCAGCGATAGCGTCCTCCTCGCAGTCAAACACTCTTGCAGGACCCTCGTGGGCAAGCATTTCAGGCGCAACGGCTGAACGCTTAACAACGCAGGTGTCAGGAGCAAGATTGCCTCTGAGAACTGCGATTCCGCCTGTCTGTGAGTATGGGTTGTCTATTGGTCTGATAAGCTCAGGGTTCTTGTTTACAACGCCGCTGATGTTCTCGCCTACTGTCTTGCCTGTGCAGGTCATGCAGTCTGTGTTGATAAGGTTTTTCTTGTTAAGCTCACTGAGAACTGCATAAACTCCGCCTGCTTCGTTGAGGTCTTCCATGTATGTGTGACCGGCAGGAGCAAGGTGACAGAGGTTTGGCGTTCTCTTTGATATCTCGTTTACAAAGTCAAGGTCAAGCTCTACTCCGCACTCGTGAGCGATAGCAGGGAGGTGAAGCATTGAGTTTGTTGAACAGCCAAGCGCCATATCAGCTGTGATAGCGTTGATGAAAGCGTCCTTTGTCATGATATCTCTTGGTCTGATGTTCTTCTTGTAAAGCTCCATTACCTGCATACCTGCGTGCTTTGCAAGCTTGAGTCTTTCAGAATATACAGCAGGGATAGTGCCGTTTCCTCTAAGACCCATGCCAAGAACTTCTGTAAGGCAGTTCATAGAGTTTGCAGTGTACATACCTGAACAGCTTCCGCAAGTCGGACAGGCTTTGTTCTCAAATTCCTCAACGTCATCAAGAGTGAACTTGCCTGCGTTGTAAGTACCAACAGCCTCGAACATACTTGAAAGGGAAGTCTTTTTGCCTTTAACGTGACCAGCCAGCATTGGACCGCCTGATACGAAAATAGTAGGAACGTTTACTCTTGCGGCTGCCATGAGCAGACCAGGAACGTTCTTGTCGCAGTTTGGTATCATAACAAGAGCGTCAAAGTGATGAGCCAAAGCCATGCACTCTGTTGAGTCTGCGATAAGGTCACGGGTAACGAGAGAATATTTCATTCCCATGTGACCCATAGCGATTCCGTCGCAAACAGCGATAGCAGGAAATACAACAGGTGTTCCGCCTGCCATTGCAACGCCCATTTTAACAGCTTCAACTATCTTGTCAATGTTCATGTGACCAGGAACTATCTCATTATATGAAGATACGATACCAACGAGAGGTCTGTCCATTTCTTCCTTTGTCATGCCAAGAGCATTGAAAAGTGATCTCTGTGGAGCTTTGTCTACTCCGTCACAAAAATAATTACACGCCATTTTTTATTACCTCTTTTGAAAAATATATTACCGAGAGCGGTATTATTCTCCGTCCTCATTTTCTTTTGTTTCAGTCTCGTCTGAGCTTTCCTCTGCCTTTGCAGGGTGCAGACGCTTTCTTACACCGTATGCAGAGCAGTATTCGCAAACGATATCCAGCACTGAGAATATGATAAGCATAAAATTCATTGAGAAGATACCTGTTACAAGCACGAATGCCGCAGGGATAATGAAAAGCGGGATCCCAGTGCCGTAAATATCTTCAAAATGATTGCCTTTTTTATAATGCCTTATCCAAAGCACCCAATAAAGTGCGATAACGAGCAGTGCAACAACAGCCCATATTAGGAAAAGCAGCTTGCTTGAAAAGCCTACCTCGTAATCTCCGATAGCAAGGCACATATAGCCTATGCAGCCAAATCTGCCCACACACTTTGCGATAAAGACGATAATGTTCTCGTCCTCAAGCTCAGGCTTGTCGGCAGGTGTCTTGAAGCAGGCGAATATCACAGGTATCAGCAAAAGCAAAGTAGGTATAAATCCTATATTGAACTTCATTTTGTTTTGTCCTCCTTAGCGGAATGGTCTGTGCTCCACTTCTAATACTTCTCTCTTCATTGTGCGGACTGCTTCATCAACAGCCGCCATAAGCTTTTTCTCAAGTGGAGTACCAACAACATCAGCATTGTAACATACGCCGATGTAGCTTTGGGGGTTGAACTCATCATGGAATTGACAGTTATAAAAATACTCTATCTTGCCAAACCTGTTTTTCACCTTGGCTTTGAACTGTATCCTAGGTCCCATATCATCAACACGCAGGAACATCATTGCATTGTCAGGCGTGCCGCCATTTCGACATTTATCTATCATATAGTATATCTCGTCATCAGGCGCACTTACCATTTCAAAATAAGGTGTATTGCTGTCAGAGTAATTGTCATCAAAATCATCATCACAGTTTGGCAGATACATTGCGCCATAATCAAAGTCACATTCTGTTTCGATGAAATCACCGCTCAGGTCAAATGATACTTTCACCCTTATTTCTGCGTCCTTGCCGTCGAATATCTCATAGGTTATCTCTCTTGACGGCTTTGCAGGAATGCTCGCTGTGTCAAGAACTTCCTGCGGTGTGGTATATTTCGGTCTTGTATAAGCACAATTGCTTCTCTTGCCTGAACTTGAAGTGGTTGCAGTGCTTGGTTTGTTTGAAGCTGTAGTGCTTGAAGAGCCGTTTATAGCTTCGTCCTTTTTGTCCATAGCCTGATTAAACAGGTCTTTAAGTCCTGTCGGACCATTGCCGTTCTTTGCCGCAGCGTTGTCTATTGCGTCAACCGCACCCTTTAAAAGCTTATCAAATAATCCCATTGTAGTTACCCCTTTTCTTTTGTCAGTGAATAATTTTTATTTCTTGTGTGAAAGTCCAAGGAATGCCGCACCTATAATGCCTGCGTCATTTCCGAGCTTTGCAATAACTATCTCAGTGTTCTTTGCTGAATTCTTTGTGTAAATTTCCTTAGCCACAAGCTCTTTCAGTGGCAGGAGCAGAGGGTCGCCCTCGTTGCATACGCCGCCGCCGATACAGAGAATATCAGGCTGGAAAATGTTTATTGTGTTTGTGATTCCGCAGGCAAGATACTTTATGTATTTGTCAACAACTTCCTTGCCTGCCTTATCGCCTGCTCTCATGGCGTTGAACGCAGTTCTTGCAGATACCTTGCCATCCTCTTCGTTCATTTTCCACATGATAGAGTCCTTGTCCTCGAACATAGCCTCTTTTGTCATTCTTACAAGACCTGTTGCAGAAGAGAACACCTCAAAGCAGCCGTGTCTGCCGCAGGTGCACTGCGGACCGTTAGGGTCGATAACAGTGTGACCTATCTCAGCACCTGCAAAGTTGAAGCCTGAATATATCTTTCCGTTAATGATTATTCCTCCGCCAACGCCTGTGCCGAGAGTGATGCAAACAGCGTCGTTCGCACCCTTTGCTGCACCTGCAACATACTCGCCGTATGCCGCAGCGTTAGCATCATTTTCAACATAGCAAGGCTTGTCGATAAACTTCTTCATAAGGTCAACAACGTGGAAGTTAAGGAAACCAAGGTTGTTTGAATACTCAATAACGCCAGTGTCAGAATTTGCAGTGCCAGGTGTGCCGATACCTACAGACTCTATCTGTTCTATCTCCAGCCCTGCGTTCTTTACAGCTTCCAAAGCGACCTTAGCCATATCCTCGCAGATCTCCTCTGCAGGTCTTGGCAGATTGGTCTTGCAGGTAGCCTTTGCGATTATCTCAAATTCTTCATTTACAACACCTGCTTTGATGTTAGTGCCGCCAAGATCAATACCAATGTAATACTTCATAATAATTTCTCCCTTTTATTTTCTGAGCTTACTGAGCGTTATCGTTCTCAGTGTCATCATCATATTCGTGAAAGTTTATCTCTTCCTTTTCCTCTTTTGGCTTTTGGGCTTCAGCCTTTTTTGCTATGGCGTCATATACCAGAAGATACACAAGCTCCAGCACTACAAAGCTGATAAGACCTATCCAAAATGAGCTTGCCACAACTCCGATAATAAAAGCAATCACAAGTGCGCCAAGCTCACCTATCTCCTTTTTCAGGTCAAGTTTAAGCATTTATCTCACCTTAGTCTATCTTTGTAAGCACGAATGTGCATTTGCCCTCAACAGTATACTTGCCTGTGCCTGCTGAAATGAATACGCTTTCGCCCTTCTTTGCAGAAACAGTTTCGCCACCGCTGATAACAGGCTCACCCTCGAGAACGAGAATACTGTTGAAGCTGTTTTCGTCAGCGTCAAGCTCAGCCTTTGTTTCAACGTTCACTCTGTATGTTGTGAAGTATTCGCATTTTGAAAGAAGCTTTATGTCATAGCCGTCCTTCTTCTCAACAGGTGTCTCAGGATACTGCTCAGCAGGAGCAAGCTTTGTTACGTCAAGAGCCTTGTTAACGTGAAGCTCTCTAGGCTTGCCGTCCTTGCCAACTCTGCCATAGTCATAAATTCTGTATGTAGTGTTTGAGTTCTGCTGTATCTCAGCAATAAGGATACCCTTGCCGATAGCATGGAGCGTGCCTGACTTGATGAAGAAAACGTCGCCCTTCTTAACAGGTACAGCGTTTGTTACTTCAAGCAGTGTGTTGTCAGCGATCCTTCTTGCAAATTCTTCCTTTGTTATCTCGTGCTTGAAACCGTAGAGAAGAGTTGCACCCTCGTCACAGTCAACAACATACCACATTTCTGTCTTGCCATATTCGCCTTCAACTCTCATTGCATAATCGTTGTCAGGGTGTACCTGTACAGAAAGATTGTCCTTAGCGTCAATGAGCTTAATAAGGATAGGGAAGTTCTCGAATCTTTCACAGTTCTTGCCAAGAACGCCCTTGCCTGCCTTTTCGATATACTCATTGAGTGTCAGACCCTTGTATTCACCGTCAGCAACAACGCTTGGACCGTCTTTATGACAAGAAAGCTCCCAGCTCTCTGCGACCTTATCATAATCGCACTTTTTGCCGTACTCATCTCTAAGTCTGGTGCCGCCCCAGATGTAGTCCTTAAATGCTGGATCAAGTTTAAATATTGACATTTTATATAGCCTCCAATTATTAAATATACCTTTTAATATAATACCATAACTCCGTCTATAAGTCAATATTTCTGGTATAAAAAAAGCAGGAGAACGAACTGCTCGTTCTCCTACTGTGGATATATATAATTATTTTAAACGTTGTTATCCTAAGCCTTCAGACTCTCCCAAAGCTCGTCTACCGAATCAAATGGGCCAACGAGATTTTTACCCTCTTTGGCTTCGTCAAGGACTTTCTTTGTTTCTTCGTTAGGCTCTTCTTTCTGAAGTCCTTGCAAGATAACAATAAGAGCATTGAGCTGTTCTTCTGTGAGATTGTCTATCATACTGTATGCAAGTTCTTTTGTACTCATAGCTCTGCCTCCTTAAATATCTGACTAATTGTTTCGTTCTTGCTTTTATTATACCACATCAAACCATGTTGTCAAGCAATATTGCGACGTATTTTGACGAAAAAAAGCAGGAGAACGAACTGCTCGTCCTCCTGCTGATAGCGTTATTTTTTATTTCTTCTCGTCCTCATCGTTCTTAGGCTCGTCAAAAAGGTTTTTCTTGTCAACGAACTTGCCGGTGCTTACGTCAAAGGCTTCGCTTGACTTCTTGTTCATGATTATCACAATTACCACAACTGCGATAGCAATTCCTGCGATGACCGCAATAACTATGATAATAGGGTTTGTTCCCTTTGAGTCTTTTTCTTCCTTTTCTGCATAAGTCTTTGTCTTGCAGTTCGTTACCGTTATGCCTGTTACTGTTATCTTTGCCCTGTCAGTTGCGCCGATTATGATGTTGTATACCTGACTGAAATCGTCCGTGCCGTATGCAGTTGCGATAGATTCAAAATCATATGTAGCTGATGAATCGTCAAACTTCACAGGTGCTATCTTTGCCCATACCGCACCGTCCTGAGCGGCTGGTGTAGTGGTGTTGTCCCAGCTCTGGAAAATAAGCTCAGCATTGTATTTGTTTCCTGCCTTTTCGTTTATTTCCTCGCTCTTGAATGTGACGATTATCTCTGAATCCTTTGTAAGCCTTGTTGCGTTGAAAGTTGCCTGATCGACAGTGATAGACTGTTTCCAATTGTTACAAGCCTCTGCGGAAGAGCAGTCGATAGTAACGTCTTCTGTTTCCGCATTTTCGGCAAAAGCTGTCAGTGTGCATGAGAATATTGAAGCGCAGGCGATGATAGCAGTCATTGCTACTGATAAAAATTTCTTCATTTTTCTTTTTCCTTTCCAATTCTTATATAATATAATTTTGCACAAAACTTAACCCTGATATTTGTGCATACCCTCTGATAATAAAGCATTATAACATAATTAAAAATAAAAATCAATAACCATAATGCACAAATAATCACAGTATTTAAGGAACTATTTTACTTTTTTAAGCAAATGGTATCCAGAGAGCTCTTCTACATTGCGCTTTTTGCAGTTTAATTCCCAAAATCCTGCTTTAGGACTTGTTTTACAGACAGTGTTATGATATAATGATAAGAAAAGTTTTGATATAGAGGTGCACGAAATGAAAATAATGGCAATAGATTATGGTGACGCAAGAACAGGCTTCGCAATAAGCGACCGCTCTGAGTTTCTTGCTTCTCCTATTGGCACTGTTCCTGAGAGAAACGCCGAAAGGCTTGCAGATAAGGCGGCTCAGACGGCGGCTGAATACGGTGCAGGTGAGATAATAGTAGGTCTGCCTATAAACATGAACGGCACGGAAGGCCCAAGAGCAGAGAAGTGCAGGGCATTTGCCGAGCTTTTGAAAGAGCGTACCGACCTGCCGGTGAGAATGTGGGACGAGCGTTCCACTACCGTCACCGCACACAATATCCTTAACGAAACAAACGTCAGGGGAAAGGCAAGAAAGGCTGTTGTAGATACAGTTGCCGCAACGATAATTTTGGAGGGCTATCTTGAATACAGAAGAAAAAAAGCAAAGCAGGCTGACTAAAAAGCAGAAAAGAAATATCATCATAGTGATAATAGTGCTTGTGGTAATGGTATTAGCTGATTTCGTGTGGTCTAATACCTATATCGAGGTCAAAAAGCTGTCAGCGCATTTTGACAACCTGCCTGATGGCTTTGAGGGCTGTAAGATAGTTCAGATATCTGACTTCCACAACGAGTGGGGCAAGGGCTACATAGATAGGCTGACGGAAAAGGTCAAAGACTGTGAGCCTGACTATATCTTTGTCACAGGGGACAGCGTAGATCAGATCTTCCCCGATGTTGACCGCTCCCTTGAGTTTATGAAAAAGCTTCCTGACATATGTCCTGTCTATCTTGTTATGGGCAACCATGAATACAATCTTTCTCAGGAGGAAAGGGAACAGTTTGTTGCAGGTTGTGAAAGCTATGGTGTAAACGTCCTCTATAACGAGCATACCACACTCACACGAAATGGTGATACTATAAGCCTGTTGGGCTTTGACAATATGGAAAATGACAGCGAGGCTTTTTCTCATGTCACAGAGGATTTTGTCATACTGCTAAATCACTATCCCGAGGATTGCAACTATTTCAGCAAGACCGCAGTGCAGTATGGAACGCATATAGACATAGACTTCACAGGCCACGCACATGGCGGACTTATAAGGCTTCCACTTGTGAATGGTCTTTATGCACCCGGTCAGGGTCTGTTCCCGAAATACACCGACGGCACTTACAGCGTGAACGATACAACGCTTGTGGTGTCAAGGGGAGTAGGCAATAGTGGCTGGACACAGCGTTTTTCAGACCCTTTTGAACTTGTGCTTTTCACTCTTGAAAAATAACTCTTTCAGTCCCATTAGGATAAGGAAAATACCAAAAGCTTTTGAAAGCAGGCTTTGCTCTATCCTGTTTGCAAGCCATGCTGATATAATAACAGCGGCCGTTCCCCACAAAACTGCGGGAACGGCTTTTTTCCATTCCACAAGCTTGTTTTTCGTGTGAAGCACAAGGCTTATTATTGCGATAGGGATAAAAAACACAAGGTTTATCCCCTGTGCCGCTATCTGAGAAAAGCCTGCAAAGACCGTCAGATAAACTATAAGCACCATTCCTCCCCCAAGACCCATGGAGGCAAAGATACCGGTGAGAAAAGCCACCGCACATATTGTATACCAAGCCGTAATATCACCCTATTTCATAAATATCCTCACGCCAGCAATTATCATAAGTGCGCCGAAAATGCGTTTTAGCAGGCTGTTTGAAAGCTTTTTCATGAGCATTGCACCCACTGCCGCACCAACTATCCCAAGTGGTATGAATTTCACTGCCTGCGAAAAATCAAGACTGCCGCCCTTGAAATATACAAGTCCGCTTATAATAGACAATGGAAGCGTTATAGCAATGGACGTGGCATGAGCTTTTTTCGCCTCACTGCCGCCTTTTTCAAGCATAGGCACTGCTATCATTCCGCCGCCTGAACCGAAAAAACCGTTGCATATCCCCACGGCTATACCTGTGAACGCATTGAAGCATTTTTTATTTACACGCAAAAAAATCACCCCATACTATTATCTGTACGGGGTGATGATTTATTCACTGAACTATCAGTCTATCTCTACCATTATTTTCTGATCCAAACGGGAAGCACCGGCACGCATTACAACTCTTATAGCCTTTGCGATCCTGCCCTGCTTGCCGATAACTCTGCCCATATCGTCCGGAGCAACGTGAAGATGGTAAACCACGATACCCTCTGCGTTAGGCTCGTCAACAACGACCTCAACAGCGTCCTTGTTTTCAACAAGCTCAGAAACTATAGTTTCGAGTAATTCTTTCATAAAAATATCTCCATTCTCCCACGAAAATGCGGCAGGGAAGCGTTTTCCCCGCCGAAAACGGCAAGCGAAGTGGTGGGATAGGTGGCTCACCGTCTGAATTGTCTTGTCAGCTATTAGATAGTGCCGTTCTTCTTGAGAAGAGCCTTAACTGTATCAGTTGGCTGTGCACCGTTAGCGATCCAAGACTTTGCCTTTTCGTCGTCAACCTTGAGTACAGAAGGTTCCTTAGTTGGGTCATAGTAGCCCAGCTCTTCGATGAAACGTCCGTCTCTTGGATATCTTGAATCAGCAACTACGATTCTGTAGAAAGGAGCCTTCTTAGCACCCATTCTTCTGAGTCTGATCTTTACTGCCATTGTATTTTCACCTCCATAAAAAACTTCATATATCAAATCAATCACTTGATTGCTGATAGCTTATCAACTATTGTGGCATTCCGCCGCCAAGTCCTTTGAGAAGTGCCGCTCTGTTTCTTCTGGATTTCTTTCCGTGAAGATTTCCACCGATACCGAACTGCTTCATCATTTTCTGCATCTGTTCAAACTGCTTAAGAAGCTGATTTACGTCAGATACCTGTGTGCCGCTTCCGGCAGCGATACGTCTTTTTCTCTTAGGGTCAATGATCGCAGGCTTTTCTCTTTCAGCCCTTGTCATTGAATTTATCATAGCCTCAGTTTTTTTCAGCTGAACCTCGCCCTGCTCCACCTGCTCGTCTGTTACCTTGTTTGCGCCCGGAAGCATTCTGATAATAGACTTCATAGAACCCATTTTCTGTATCTGCTTCATCTGCTCCAGCAAGTCGTTAAGGTCAAAGCCCTTTTCCTGCATTTTTTCTGCAAGTTTTTTGGCGTCCTTTTCGTCAACTGTCTGAGTAGCCTTTTCGATAAGTGTGAGCATATCGCCCATGCCAAGTATTCTTGAAGCCATTCTCTCAGGGTGGAAAGCCTCAAACTCGTCAAGCTTTTCGCCCATACCAACGAACTTGATAGGCTTACCTGTTACAGCAAGCACTGAAAGCGCCGCACCGCCTCTTGTGTCAGAGTCGAGCTTTGTAAGGATAACGCTGTCGATACCAAGAGCCTCGTCAAAGCTTGAAGCTACCTTTACAGCGTCCTGACCGATCATAGCGTCAACAACGAGCATTATCTCGTTCGGCTCAGCGATCTTCTTGATGTCTTTAAGCTCGTTCATAAGCTCCTCATCAATGTGAAGACGTCCTGCCGTATCTATGATAACAAGGTCATTGCCATAATCCTTGGCGTGCTTGATACCCTCTTTTACTATCTTTCGTGGGTCTATCTGACCCATTTCAAATACTGCGACTTCAGCTCTCTCTCCCACAACCTTTAGCTGTTCAATAGCCGCAGGTCTGTAAACGTCGGCTGCTATAAGCAGAGGACGTTTGCCCTCTTTCTTGAACATCTTCGCAAGCTTTGCAGCGTGTGTTGTTTTACCTGAACCCTGAAGACCGCACATCATTATGATGCAAGGCGGCTTGTTAGGGAAGTTTATCTTCGAGTTAGCCTCGCCCATGAGCTTTATAAGCTCGTCATTAACTATCTTTATGACCTGCTGACCAGGAGTAAGGCTCTTCAGCACTTCCTCGCCAACGCTTCTCTCTGTTACCTTGGCAATAAAATCTTTTACTACCTTGTAGCTAACGTCAGCCTCAAGCAGAGCCATTTTAACTTCACGCATTGCCTCTTTTACATCGGCTTCGCTAAGTTTACCTCTTGATTTAAGACGCTTGAACACGCCGTTTAGTTTTTCTGAAAGTCCTTCAAACGCCATAAGCTGTCCTCCGTATAATTTTTTTATCTATATCTATTCTTCTTCCGTATATTCTGCGTTGTCAAATTCATCAAGCTTAGAATCGAGATTTTCAAGAAGCACTATCACCTTTTCGGCGATATCTCTCGCATAATTCTTTTTTTTACACTCGTTAAAAACGTCCATAGCCTGAGCCTTGAACTCTTTAAGCTCTGCCAGATAAGCCTCCTGCTGTTTTAGCAGACCTAGCTTTTCTTCATAATCAGCCATTGCAGTTTCACATTTTTTTATAGCGTCATGAACGCCCTGTCTTGAGATGTCTAGCTGAGCGGCGATCTCTCCCAACGACAGATCGTCATTGTAATAAAGATCCATGATCTCGTTTTGTTTATCGGTGAGCAGGCAGCCATACAAGTCGAGCAAAACGCTGTTTTGCAAATTTTTACTCATGCCGCTTACCTCCTAATGGATTTCTGTAAAGTCATAAACCTTTACAATTATATATCAAGTTTACCGACTTGTCAAGGGGTTTTTATGAAAAAATAAAATTTAACAAAATCCTGTGGAAAAAGTCCTTTTTATATGGTATAATAATATATTGCTGGACATAGTGATGATAAATAGTATAGGAAATTGTATGCCAAGGGGGAAGAGTACATGATAAGCTATGTGTTGAAAAACGACAGATATGAAATGAAAGTCCCTGCCCTGACTTTTGGTGCGGCAGGTTTTGAGAGAAACGATTGTGACGATGTGTATTTTGAGTTTCTCGACAAATATGTAGAGCTTGGCGGCTGGTGTATCGATACCGCAAGAGTTTACTGCGACTGGCTGGAGAATGGTCACGATTCCAGCGAGGGCGTAATAGGCAGATGGCTCAAAGCCAGAAACAATCGTGATAAAATTTGTATTGCCACAAAGGGCGGTCACCCTGAAATGGGTCATATGGACGAAAGCCGTCTTAGCAGGGAAGAGCTTACAAAGGATCTTGAAGCAAGCCTGAGAGTGCTGGGCGTTGACTATGTGGATATTTATTTTCTTCATCGTGACGACCCGAAGATACCTGTGGAAGAGATAATGCCAGTTCTCAATGATTTTTATGAGAGCGGAAAGATACATTTTATAGGCGTTTCAAACTGGACAACTCAGAGGATAGAGGAAGCGAATAAGTTTGCAGAGGAAAACGGCATGGAGCCTATCAGGATCAGTCAGATAAACTACAGCCTTGCACATTCGAGCGTTGAAACTTTCGGTGACAATACTCTTGTTTGTATGGATACAAAGGAGTTCCGCTGGTACAAGAAGCATGATTTTCCTGTTATGGCGTTCTCCCCACAGGCAAAGGGCTTTTTTGCAAAGCTTGCAAAGGGCGACGCTGCAAACAATCTCCCTGAGGGACAATATGCAGGCCCTGCTAATCTTGCAAGACTTGCAAAGGTAAAACAGCTCAGCGAGCAGACGGGGGACACTCCGGCAAAGATAACCCTCGGCTATCTGAACAGCCAGCCGTTTTTTGTATCGTCAGTTTTCGCAGTAACAAAGCTGTGGCAGCTTGACGAGGATATGGAAGCGCAGGATCTTACATACGATCCAAAGACAGTGGCTTTCCTTGAAAATATGATATAAAATAAAAGCACTCTGCATTGACCGCAGGGTGCTTTCTTGTTTTTTGAATATTGTAGGGGACGGCGTCCTCGACGTCCCACCCCTTACACAAAAAACTTAACTATGTGATATCTGAATACACCACATAGTTAAGTATGTACGTTCATATTGATTATGCCATTGGTATTACGCCCTTCTGAAAATTCTAGTCGCAAACTCATGCTAAATTGTACTTTGGACTCACGCCTTTCAGTAAAATTCTGTCCGCATAATATAAGCTATTCCATTGGATCTATTTCCTTTCGGTAAAAATAATCTCTAAGTGCAAATTACCTTTCCATTGGATTTATTTCCTTTCAAAATATTAAGTTATGCCTCAGTGGATAAAACTTAACGTGCCATCGGACTTAACACCTTTCGTGAAAATTTATTGTCAATGAAACTTATTACATTTCCATTGGAATTATCGCCTTTCGCATAATTTCAAGATCCTATGCTCATCATATCAGATAAGCCTTGCTGAAGTAACTGGCGGATTCACCTCCAAATATCAGATGTTCAAAAGCCTTGAGTGCATTTTCATAACGCACCACTCCTTCAGTATTTTATATGATCTTTAGAAAAATCTTAGTCAGTAAATCAAATCGGTAAGAGCATTAAGCTCGTAAATTTCTTGGCGGACTCACTCCATTCTATTTCATGTTCAAGTTCCTTTTGTGCATTTTCATATGCACCACTCCTCGAAATTTATTTGATTTTTATAGCTCTGTGAGCTTTTTTTGTTCAGAAGCTAAATTTTACATTGGAATCACTCTTTCAGTTTATTTCTTTACCTCTGAAAAGCTGAAATTGTGCATTGGAAACACTCCTGTCTAAATTTTATTTGCAAACCTTCTGTAACCGATCATGTCGATCACTCCTTATATAAAAGTTGCAAAATATTCAATTGTAAATTTGAGAGTATCCTTAAATTGCAGTAACTCTGTGCTGTGATTAATCCATGAGGCTCTGCAATTTCTTCCTGTGTAAATCATATATGTCTGGATTCCTGTCAGCTCATTCGTCTGCGTCTTGATCCTTTTTTACTTTAAGAAATTGCCGAGCCTATGGATACTCTCCTGGATCTCTGATGCGTCCATTGGACTCGCTCCTTTCATATCTTATTAGGTATCCGATGAGCCTGCCCGCCTGCTGAACTGTAGTGTACCTAGTGTCGGGTATATGCTGTGTCCACCGATCTGCCTGTGATATATAAGGAAAACCTCTCGCCTAACTTCGCTTTGCCGTGCCCTCTGAAATCGTTACTGTATCGTCAGACCGTTGACCGTTTCAGCGAACCCTGTTGTCTGCTTTTGTTTGGCTCTTTGTTTTTCCTTGACTATACTATACCACATCTTTTGTTACTTGTCAATAGTTTTTCTCAACTTTTTTGTGATTTTTATATTTAATATTACTTTTACAAAATGCGCTTGACTTTGATTTTGCAGTGTAGTATAATTAAAGTGTTGCGGTGGTCAGAAACAGTCTTTCTGTTCTGATTTTTTCGATATATCCCACTCAGAAAGTGCCGATATACCGCACAAGATCATGTTAGGAGGATAATTATGGATAACGAGTTTCTGCCGGACCTCTACGAGCTGGAGGACGAAAATGGTAATAAGCAGACTTTTGAGCTGTTGGACGCAATGGAATATGGTGACGAGAAGTATTATGCTCTCACTCCTTATTATGAGAACGGTGACGAAGCCCTTGAAGATTCAGGCGACGTTGTGATACTCAAGGCTGAGTATGACGAGAACAATGACGAGATACTTGCTTCTATCGAAGATGATGACGAGTATGAGAAGATCGGTCAGATGTTCATGGAGCGTATCGATGAAATGTTCGAGTTTGACGATGAGGACGAAGACGATGATTGCGGCTGTGGCTGCGGTTGTCAAGATCACGACCACCTGTCATAAGAAAAATATCTCAGCATATAGGCTTGTCAATATGTAAAATGTACAATTTTATGTACTTTGATTTGCTGAAATTACCTATTGATATTATGGATATGTTGTGATATACTAAGTAACAGAAAAAGTTTCCTGCCTTGTGCGAACAAGCACAGTTATTATAAATCCAACACTTCTAAAAAGGGATTCAGACTCTGGAAAGGGATTGCAGACCTCCCGAACGAAACCGCATTTGCCGTTTCGTAAACGGACGAAGGGAGCGTGAAGCTTTCAGGCTGTTTTACCCACCCTGCTTTTATAGCGGGTTTATCGGCTGTGCGACGGCAAGGCGGCTTTTACTTAAACACTGAGCGTACCGATTTTTCGGTACGCTTTTTTGTGTCATAAAAACCATGTCGGCATAAAATGAGATAACGGAGCGTCTGCAGTGATCGTATGACAGTGGGTGACGCAGCAGAAGATCTGCGTCCGCAGGGCAGCCCGTTGTCATTTACTGCAGGACGTTTCGTTTATATAGAAAAAAGCCGCTGTGCCTGTGGGCATAACGGCTTTCTTCTTGTCAGATAAATAAACTACTTTCGCTAGTATGTTCAGCGGTGGCTGATAATGCCTTTTCCGCTGGATATTTGCTGTTTATGTATTCGGCGGCAACGAAAATAAATTCGCTGTTCGTGGGGTAGTGGTCAGGTCTTATGGCGAAATTACCGAATATCTCGGCTTTGTCTTTGTCATGAGCCTTTTCCCAACCGATCCTTATGGCGGTGCGCATGTTTCTTTCAACGCTTACTGTGGTTACTCCATGTGCCGCCGCTATCTCTGGATAAATGACCTTTGTAACACGTCTGTTGGCTTTGTCTGTCGTAAGAGCCATTTTTATTGCCTCTTTGATGTAGCCATAGCCGTTATAATTCGGAGTTATGCACAACCGCTTCATCACGGTGGATATAGCAGATTGTATGTCGCCATTGGTGTACCCCTCGTCAGAGCTTCGTGTTATTGTGATGTTCAGATCTGCAGAATCGTCAGGACACTGAAGCGCTCTGAGTGCGTTTTTGATATCCGCACAGCTTAGAGGACTTTTTATTATCATGTCTGCGTATTTTGCAAGTCCATTGTTGGTTTTTCTATCGGAAAGCATGATTATTTTCAGCTTAGGACAAGCCCCTTTGAGATTTTTGCATAGCTCGTATGGAAATTCAGTTATTTCTGAAATTATCAGAAAATCAGGTTTGCTTTTAAGCACCTCAAGCTGTATCTCCAGTGGATTGTAGTCTGACTGCGCAACATTGTACCCCTGTTTTTTCAGATAGTCTGCCACCTTCATGCCGGCCTGATTGAGGCTTCCGACAAGGATTTTGATCACGTCTTTTTTACACATTTTAAATCTTCCTCCGGTTTTTTTATTTTTTTAACTTTATACTACACTTGCAGTATAACATTTTTACAATATAATTTCAAGTTTTTTACTTAATTTTCTTGCTTTTTGTACTGTGTTTTAAGAAACACGCAACAATCTATACATAGTAAATAAACAAATGTCGGTTATGACCAAATTTCGAATGAGATAATTGTGCAAATATTGTAATTTACACAGAGAAAATAAGCTTTTGTGTCGTTTAAATCAATATATTATATGAATAAATTGACGATTTGCTATATTTTACATCAACTTTACATTGTTATGAAAGCTTATTTTATGTAGAAAAAAGTCGAAAATGCCAGCAAAGATTGCTATATAATTAATGAAATATTAAAATAAATGCATGATATTATATTTGTTAATATAAATATAATCAATTAGAAATATGTATATGAATAGTATTTTTACATAGCTTTTACAAAGGATAATTTCTTGACAAAAGCTTTATTGCGTGGTAAAATATACGGGAGGATCGTTGCAAAAACATGGTCAGCAGCTTTTTTGTGCCACCAGTTTGCAATGATGTCTTTGTAAAAAATTATAGATAATGTTGAGGGAGGCGACGTCGTTTTATGAAAAAAGACGTTATCAATTACATTTGGACAGATAAGAAAAGAACGATTTTTGGTCTGCCTATATCATTTACAAGATATTTTCTCACAGAAGATAAGTTTATAACACGCAAGGGTTTTCTTAGCATAGAGGAAGACGAGCTTGACCTTTACAGGGTCATCGACAAAAAGCTTGTCCTGCCGTTCGGACAAAGAATGTTCGGCTGTGGCACAATAGTAATGAATGTCAAAGACGTTGATACGCCTATTAAGGAAGTCAAGTCCATAAAAGCACCAAGAGATGTGCTTGCACAGCTTGATAAGTATATCAATATAAATCGTGATAGATACCGTGTAAGGGGCAGAGATATGGTCGGCGGTGACGGCGGTCATTGCCATGATCATGATGATTTTGATATCAATGACGATATCATATAAAGTTCTATAAGAATAAGGGGCTTTCGCAGATCTTTCTGTGAGAGCCTTTTTTGGAGAGGAAAGTGTGAATGTTTTCAAAAGAATATTTTCAGTCCCTTGAAAGCTCGTGGGACAGGCTCAAGACCTGCGAAAAGCCGATATTCATATACGGCATGGGCGATGGAGCGGAAAAGCTTCTTGATGAATTTGATAGACTTGGCATAAAATGCACAGGTGTTTTTGCAAGCGACGATTTTGTCCGTGGACAAAGCTTCAGAGGGTTTAAGGTGCAGACTTTCTCTCAGGTGCAAGCGCAGTTTGGGAATATCACAGTTGTGCTTGGCTTTGGCACGAGCCTGCCTGAGATAATGGAGCGTATCGACAATATTGAAAAAAGCTGCGAGGTCATAGTGCCGGAAATGTGCGTTGCAGGCGATGAAAATTTCAGCAAGGAAAAGCTTCTCTCAATGTATTCTCAGGCTGAAAAAGCTTACCGCCTTTTTGATGACGATATTTCAAAGCTTACCTTTGAAAAGCTGACAGCGTTCAAGATAACAGGCAAGCTTTCTTATCTCCGTGAGATATTTACGGATAAGGACAAGATAACCGAGATACTTCCCCTTGGAGAAAACGAGATATACTGCGACTTGGGAGCATACACAGGCGACACTGCCGAAGAGCTTATCTCACGCACAGGGGGAAAGTATGAGAGAATATATGCCCTCGAACCTGAGAGAAAAAACTTTCAGAAATGCCTGAAAAATCTAAAAGCCAATGACAATATAAGTCTTTACAATGCCGCCGCATGGAGCATTGATACAGAGCTTTATTTCGCAGGCGGCGCAGGCAGACAGGGCAGAGTAGATACCGCAGGAAAAAAGGTTCGTGCAAGAAGTCTGGACAGCGTCCTTGCAGGCAAAAAATGCACCTATATAAAATATGACGTTGAGGGAGCAGACCTAGAAGCTCTCAAAGGCAGTGAATATACCATTTCACGCTATGCCCCGAAAATATGCAGTGCGTTGTATCACAGACCATATGATTATATCACTCTGCCTCTGTATATAAACAGACTTTGCAAGGGTTACAAATTCTATATCCGTCAGGAAAGATATTACCCCGCATGGGAAACAAACCTTTTCTGCGTCCATGATAAATAAGGAGAAAAATAATGAGTATAACAGTAAGCCTTAACGATAACTGGAAAATGAAAAAAGCAGGCACGCAGGAGAGCTTTGACTGCAAAGTTCCATGCTCTGTATATAAGACACTGCTTGACTATAAAAAGATACCCGACCCATATTATCGTGAGAACGAGTATATCTCCACACAGATATGCGACGATGATTACGATTTTGAAACTACATTCACCGCAGACAAGGCCGCAGTGGAGTGTGAGCATACTGTCCTGCACTTTGACGGCATTGATACCATAGCAAACGTCTATCTCAACGGCATTCACCTTGGCAGAGTGAACAATATGCACAGAGCGTGGGAGTTTCCTGTCCATGGTATTATCAAAGAGGGGGACAACACTCTCACAGTGAAAATAACCTCGCCAAACAGATACATAAAAGAAATGGATGAAAAACGTCACCTTTGGGGCGTTGACTCCACCATGACAGGCTATACACATATAAGAAAAGCCCATTGTATGTTCGGCTGGGATTGGGGTCCAATGCTCCCTGATATGGGAATATGGCGCAGTGTATCCCTTATCGTCCCAGGTGCAGGACGTATACTTGACGTTTACTACAGCCAAAAGCACACCGATAACAAAGTGACTTTGAAAGCCCTTTTGCATATAGAAAACCACGGCTGTAAAAAAGCTATGGTGGAAATATCCGACCCGCAGGGCAATATCACCGCAAAAGCCGACATAAGCCTGGAGGAAAGTGCAGAATATTATGAAACAGAGCTTGTGATAAACGACCCTCAGCTTTGGTGGGTGAACGGCTATGGCGAACAGCCACTTTATAGCTGTGCAGTGACTTTGTATGATGAAAATGACGCTTGCGCTGATAAAAATGCTCAGAGAATAGGTCTTAGAACTTTAACTGTCAGCCGTGAAAAAGATCAGTGGGGCGAGGAGTTCTGCTTTATAAACAATGGCGTGAAGATATTTGCCATGGGCGCAAACTATATCCCCGAAGACCAGATAGTCACACGCTGTAACGAAGTGAAAACAAGAAAGCTCCTTGCAGATTGCAAGGCCGCAAACTATAACTTTATAAGAGTGTGGGGAGGCGGTTATTATCCTGACGAGTATTTCTATGACTACTGCGACGAGAATGGTATCATAGTATGGCAGGACTTTATGTTCGCCTGCTCTGCATATCTGCTCACGGAGGAGTTTGAAGAAACTGTCCGTGGGGAAGTTCGTGACAACGTTATCCGCCTGAGAAACCACCCCTCTCTTGGTCTGTGGTGTGGCAACAACGAGATAGAATCCGCATGGGAATATTGGGGTCTCCCCGAGGACGAGGAAGCAAAGCGTGACTATCTTACCATTTTTGAGGATATTATCCCACAGGTGCTTAAAGCCTATGACCCATGCGAAAACACATTCTATTGGCCGTCATCACCTTCATCAGGGGGAGGCTTTAAGGACGCTTCCTCAAACCATGCAGGGGATATGCACTATTGGGACGTTTGGCACAACTTCAAGCCTATCGAAGCGTTCAGAGAATTTTATTACCGCTTCTGCTCAGAATACGGCTTTGAAAGCCTGCCTGATATAAAGACCTGCCGTGCCTTTGCCGATGAAACAAAGGGCGACTTTGACCTTTGCTCACCAGTTATGGCGGCGCATCAGAAGTGCGTCCAGGGCAACGAGAAGATAATGTACTATCTCGCTCAAATGGTAAGATATCCATATGATTTCAAACAGCTCATCTATTCCTCACAGCTTGTTCAGGCGGATTGCATACGCTCAAATGTTGAGCATATGAGAAGAGCAAGGGGCAGATGTATGGGTTCAGACTATTGGCAGGTGAACGATTCAAACCCTGTTATCTCATGGTCAAGTATCGACTATTTCGGCAGGTGGAAAGGTCTGCATTATTATGCAAAGCGTTTTTACGGTCCGTGCCTTATCTCCTGCGACGATACCAATAGAAAAAAGCCTGTCCTTAACATATCCAACGAGCGAATGACAGCCTTTGAGGGTGTGGTAAAATGGACGCTGAGAAACAACAAAGCAGAAATTTTGCAAAGCGGAGAAAAATCCGTGAACGTTCCGGCTCTCACAGCACAGAACGTCCTTGACATAGACCTTTCACAGGAGCTTGTCAGCCGTACCGACCCTCGTGAAAAATATCTCGAATATTCCATTATGGAGAACGGCAAGGTGTTGAGCTTCGGCACAACTCTCTTTGTGCGCCCGAAAGAATTTACATTCTTAGAGCCTGCCATAACCTACGGCATATCAGAAAGCGAGGATAAATTCGCCCTGACATTCTGTGCCGAGAATTATGCCAAAAGCGTTTGCCTCAGCCTGAAAACCGCAGATTGCGTGTTCTCTGACAACTGGTTCGATATCCACGGAAAAGAGCCTGTTACCATAATGATAGACAAAGCCTCCCTCAGCAGAAAAATGACAGCGCAGGAACTTTCTGAGGAACTTGAGATAATGCACAATTAGGCTGTGATAAAGGTTATGCCTTGGGCGTAGCCTTGTCACCAGCATGGATAGTTTGATGTGGATCATTAGCAATGCAAGAGCAATGCGGGCGAACGCTGTTAGCCACTACATAAAAAATGTTATATCATATATTTTGTAGTGGCTGGCGTCCTTGACAGCCCACTGCTCTGCATTTGCTATCTTCCGTCAATGTTCCCCTGCGTATAAGTAGCCTGAAATAAAATTTTAGGAGGAACTGCTTTGAAAGTAAAACTAAGCAAATACTTGAAGCCCTATGCACTGTTTGCGGTGCTGACACCTCTATCCATGGTGGGAGAAGTGCTGGGCGACCTGCTTCAGCCAAAGCTTATGTCAAAAATAGTTGACGATGGCGTGCTGGGTCAGGATATGAACCTTATCATAAGAACGGGACTTCTCATGCTCCTTGTTCTTATAGGCGGCGGAGCTTGCGGAATTGCGGCTTCTGCGTTCGGCGGAATAGCTTCCCAAAGCTTTTCAAGAGATCTGCGTGTGGACGTTTTTAAGCGTGTCATGGGTCTTTCATTTGAACAGACCGACAAGTTCACCACAGGCTCATTGGTAACACGTCTTACAGCGGATATAACCGCTATCCAGCAAATGGTAGACTTCATGCTGAGGATGTTGGTGCGTGACAGCCTGCTGTTTTTCGGCGGAATAATCATGATGCTTACTCTGAACGTTCGCTTTGGAATAATAATCCTATGTGCCTTGCCTGTAGAGATAATAATGATGATAGTAATTCTCAAAAAGGCAAACCCATACTATTCTATCGTTGCAAAACGTCTTGACAGCGTAAACTCTGTGGTTCAGGAGAACGTCACAGGCGCAAGAGTAGTAAAAGCCTATGTGAGAGAGGATACAGAAGAAAAGCGTTTTGACGATGCAAATATAAGCCTTATGGAATCAAACCTCCGTGTTCAGACCCTTATGGCTATCCTTCAGCCGCTTCTTATGATAATACTCAATCTGTCTGTTATTGCCGTTATAGTTATAGGCGGCTGGCAGGTGCAGGCACAAGCTATGAAGGTCGGCGAGGTCATGGCGGCTATCACATATCTTACTCAGGTCTTGCATGGCGTAATGATGATGTCTATGATGTTCCAGACCCTCGCAAAGGCTTCCGCATCTGCAAACAGATTGAGAGAAGTCCTTGAAACTGACCCAGTTATAAAAAGCGGCAGCGTTTCCCTTTCAGATAAAACAGGGGGCACAGTGAGCTTTAAAAACGTTTCATTCTCCTATCCTGAAACCAAGGGCAGACCTGTTATCTCAGACTTTACCCTTGATATAAAGTCAGGCGAGAGCGTCGCCATACTAGGTGCAACTGGTTCGGGAAAATCTTCACTTGTAAATCTTATTCCAAGATTTTACGATTGTACAGCAGGGGAAGTCCTCGTTGACGGCGTAAACGTCAAGGATTGTAAGCTTGACGAGCTTAGAAAGAAAGTTGGCATAGTCCTGCAAAAGAGCGAGCTTTTCTCAGGCACAGTTGAGGACAACATAAAATGGGGCGACAAAAACGCTACCCATGAGGAGGTCATCTCCGCTGCACAGGCAGCTCAGGCTGACGAGTTCATTCAGAAGATACCTGCAGGCTATGAGGGTATTATAGCTGAAAAGGGTGCTTCACTGTCAGGCGGTCAAAAGCAAAGGCTTTCTATCTCAAGAGCGGTACTTAAAAAACCTGAGATCCTCATTCTTGATGATTCCACCTCCGCCCTCGACCTTGGCACAGAAGCTAAGCTCCGTGCGGAGATAGACCGCAAAATGAACGGCACTACCCTTATCATAATCGCACAGCGTATCCAGAGCGTAAAATCATGCGACAGGATAGCCGTCCTTGACCACGGCAAGCTTTGTGCCTGCGATACTCATGAAAATCTGCTAAAGACCTGCGAGGTATATCAGGATATCTACGCCTCACAGGTAAAAACGTCAGGAGGTGAAGTGTAATGCCTCCAATGCCTCCAATGGGACCCGGCGGAAGAAAACCGGGCGGACCTCACGGTGCAAGGCTCACAATGGAAAAGCCTAAGGACGCAAAGAACACCCTTAAAAAGCTCATAGGCTATATAGGCAGAAACAGATATCTGTTTTTCGCTCTTATCGGTGTAATGCTCATCATAACTCTGCTCAATCTTGCCGCACCGTCTATCCAGCAGATAGCCATAGACTGCATTACTCTCACCAAAAAGAAAACAAGCGTTGACTTCGGTGCGCTTGGCAAAACGCTCATAGGTCTTGGGGCAGTTTATCTCCTGTCCTCTGTTTTCACCTATATGCAGGGAATATTCTCTGCAAAGCTTTCACAGTACACAGTAAAGACCATGCGTAAAGACTTGTTCTCAAGCCTTGTAAGACTTCCTATAAAGTATCTCGATACCCACAGCCACGGCGATATAATGAGCCGTATGACAAACGACGTCGAGAATATCTCCACAACTATCTCTCAGTCTATAGGCTCGCTCATCTCAGGCGTGCTTACAATTGTGGGAACAGTTGTCATAATGCTTCTGTATTCACCGCTTCTTACCCTTATCTCACTGTCTACAGTGTTCCTTACCATATTCGTTTCAGGCGTACTCACAAAGTATATGAAGAAATACTTCATCAAACAGCAGGTGCTTCTTGGCGAGATAAACGGTGAAGTGGAAGAAATGGTAGTCGGATATAGAACGGTCGTTTCCTATGGCAAAGAGCAGGACGCTGTTGACAAGTTCGAGAAAATGAGCAACAATCTGAAAAAATGCGGCATAAAAGCTCAGATATTCGGCGGTGTAATGGGCCCTTGCATGAACTTAATATCCAATTTCGGCTTTATCCTTATCGCAGCCTTCGGCGGCTGGTTCGCAATAAAAGACTTTATAACAGTGGGAACTATTCAGGCTTTTATACTCTATTCAAAACAGTTCTCACGTCCTATCAATGAGATTGCAAATCAGTTTGCGAATATCCAGACCGCAATAGCAGGCGCAGAGCGTATCTTTGAAGTCATGGACGCCGATAAGGAAACTGACGAGGGCAAGGCTGACTTTGAGGTGGAAAACGTCAAAGGCGATATCAGTTTCAAGCATATAGATTTCTCGTATGTTCCTGAAAAGCAGGTGCTAAAAGACCTCGATCTTGAAGTAAAAGCAGGTCAGAAAATAGCCATAGTCGGTGCAACAGGCTCAGGCAAGACCACCATAGTGAACCTCCTCACAAGATTTTATCCCGTTGACAGCGGTGAGATAACCATAGACGGTCAGAGCATTTACGATATCCCGAAAGACAAGCTCAGACGTTCCATAGCCATAGTTTTGCAGGATACAGTGCTTTTTAAGGACACCATAGAGGAGAATATCCGCTACGGCAGAGAAAACGCTACCCTTGATGAAATAAAGGCGGCGGCAAAGTTTGCGAACGCAGACGAGTTCATCGAAAGACTTTCCGAGGGTTACGACACAGTGCTTGCCGAGGGCGGCTCAAACCTTTCACAAGGTCAGCGTCAGCTTCTCTCCATAGCAAGAGCAGTGCTTGCCGACCCGAAGATACTTATTCTTGACGAAGCCACTTCCTCGGTTGATACCAGAACTGAGATGCACATTCAGTCCGCAATGGTGGCTCTTATGAAAAACAGAACGTCCCTTATCATCGCTCACCGACTTTCCACTATCCGTGACGCTGATAAGATAGTCGTTATCGACGGTGGACGTGTTGCAGAGCAGGGTAGCCATGAGGAGCTTATCGCCGCCAAGGGCTGTTACTACAGACTTTATCAGACGCAGTTCTCAGGCGTTAAGACCTGATATAATGGTGTTTGGAAAACGTATATAGCCAATATCGTACGTTCAAACAAATCAAGGCACAGGAAAACCTCTCCTGTGCCTTTTTTATGCGCAAAAAAGACGGCTCTCATAAGAAAGCCGTCCTTAATGTTATCTGAAATATTACTTTGTAACAAGTGCCAGAGTATCTCTTGCAATGAGAAGCTCCTCGTTTGTTGGGATAACATAGACCTTTGTCTTAGACTCGTCAGTGGAGATCTCCTTGAGTATTCCACGGCAGAGATTCTTCTCAGCATCAATGTGGATACCGAGGATATCAAGATTTGAGCAAGCAGCCGCTCTTACCTCAGGTGCGTTCTCGCCGATACCGCCTGTGAAGATAACAGCGTCAAGGCCGTTCATTGCAGCAGCGTATGAGCCTATGAACTTCTTGATCTGATAAGCAAATATCTCGCTTACGATAAGCGCTCTCTCGTTGCCCTCGCTTGCAGCAGCCTGAATATCTCTGTTGTCAGAGCCTATACCAGAAAGACCAAGGAAGCCTGACTTTTTGTTCATGTATTCTGTCATCTGGTCAGGTGTAAAGCCCATTTTCTTTTCAACATAGTCAACAGCAGAAGGGTCAACAGAGCCGCAGCGTGTGCCCATTACAAGACCGTCAAGAGGAGTGAAACCCATTGATGTGTCAACAGACTTGCCACCATTGATAGCTGTGATAGATGAGCCGTTGCCAAGGTGGCATGAAACTATCTTAAGCTCCTCGATAGGCTTGCCCATTACTCTTGCAAGCTCGCCTGAAACAAATCTGTGTGATGTTCCGTGGAAGCCGTATTTTCTTACATGAAGATCAGTGTAGCACTCGTATGGCAGACCGTAGAGATAAGCCTTTCTTGGCATTGTTGAGTGGAAAGCAGTGTCGAATACGACTACCTGTGGTGTGCCTGCTGGGATAACTGCCTTGCAGGCTCTCAGTGCAAGAGCGTGTGGGTGGTTATGTACAGGTGCAAGCTCAGCCAGTGAGTCGATCTGGTCGATAACTTCGTCTGTTACAAGGCAGGTCTCCTTGAATATCTCAGCACCCTGAACTATTCTGTGACCAACGGCTGATATCTCAGACATAGAGTCGATGACCTTTGTTTCGCCTGATGTGAGTACCTCAACGAGCTTTTCAAAAGCCTCAGTGTGAGTAGGGAAATTGCAATCCTCCTCGATGTGTCTGCCGTCGCCTGTCTTTGCGCTTACATGGCCGTCGATACCGATACGGTCGCAGTTGCCCTTTGCGATAACAGACTCGTCCTTCATATCCAGAAGCTGATATTTAAGTGATGATGAACCTGCGTTTACAACTAAGATTTTCATTGGAAAAAATCTCCTCCCGATTATAATATGTCAGATAATGGGCTTGACTTTAAGCCCATAATATCATATACTTATAGTATATCAATATTAATGATAAATTTCAAGAGCTTTTTTCATAAATATACATATTGCACAATTTTTTTACTAGGGCTTAACATATTAGTATCATAATTCGCAGTAAGCTTTTGAAAGACGGAATAAAATATGCATAGGGTAGAAAGAGGAGTAAAAAATGAAAATTGCGGGAATAGTTGCGGAATATAATCCGTTCCATAACGGACACAAATATCAGATACAAGCCACAAGACAGGCTGGCGCAGAGGGTATCGTCGCAGTAATGAGCGGCGATTGCGTGCAGCGTGGCTCAGCGGCTGTTTTCTCAAAATATGACAGAGCGCAGGCTGCTATAAGAAACGGTGCAGACCTTGTTATAGAACTGCCATGCCCGTTCTCATGTTCAAACAGTGAGGTCTTTGCAAGAAGTGCAGTAAGGCTTCTTGCAGGTCTCGGGGAGGACGTGGTAACGACCTTGTCTTTCGGCTGTGAAAGCGGTGATAGGAACGCCCTTGAACAGGCAGCTGAAATATCCGCAATGCTTGAAAATTCACAGCAGGTAAGAGAACTTTTATCTCAGGGAAAGTCCTACCCGCAGGCTATGTATGAAGCCTCCATAGGTCTTTATGGCAGAACCGCCGAAGAGATATTCTCCACACCAAATAACGTTCTTGCAGTTGAGTATATAAAGGCGGCAAAGCGTATAGCCCCATGGCTAGTGCCTTATGCCGTAAAGCGTGAAGCTGTTGCACATGATTCTCAGGCAGAGTCTGGTAATTTTGCTTCGGCTTCTCATATAAGAGAGCTTATAAAAGAGGGCGGTGAGTGGCAGAAATTTGTTCCATATGATTTTGAGGGCTGTAAGCCGTCCTTTACCCGGCAGGCAGGCAGAGAAATGCTTTTCAAGCTCTGCACAGCTTCAAGAGAAGATTTTCTAGCCCTACCTGACTGCGACGAACACCTTGCCAACAGATTTATGTCTGTCGTAAGCTCCTGCCCTGAAACTATGGATATCTTTGAACAGCGTATAAAGTCAAAGAATATCACCATGGCAAGAGTAAGAAGAATGGTCCTGCACCTTGTTCTCGGCATCAGAAAGGACGATATCAGACAAGTGCCATACGGCAGGATCCTTGCCTTTAACCGCACAGGCACACGCATACTTGCGCAGGCTGAGAACAGAACTCTGGAGTATGATACCTCGCTGAAAAAGCTTGAGGATATCTCCGACTATGCAAAGCGTGTTGCTTTCCTTGAAAAGAACGCAGTAAGACTTAGAGAAACAGCGGCATACGGCAGATGTATTTCAAACGAGTATACAAGAAAGATAACCATAACCTGAGATAAACAGGAGGGCGGAAAATGAGAAGAATGAAAGGTGCGGCAGGGCTTTTGACAGCTTTGCTCTTGGCTTTTCAGCTTTCGGCGCAGACTTTTGCACTTGCCAACGAGGATAACGGCATAAAAGTCGTTCCAGTAAACTTTACCCATAACGGCTATAGCTATGAGATAGAGGGCGTGGCCAAAAGCACAGACGGTGACTATCAGATAAAGTCCCCTGCAAGACTAGCCGCCCGAAAGCTCCCATCCACCTATGACCCAAGAAGCTCAGGAGAGATCACAACAGTAAAAGATCAGGCTTCAACAGGTGCTTGCTGGGCATTCTCAGCCCTTGCCTGCGCAGAGCAGGATCTTATCAAAAAGGGGCTTGAAAACCCCTCTGCAGAATTTTCCGTGCCTGCCTTGGTGCTGTCCTCAAATTCAGGCACAGCCACAGGTAAAGACGATTTTTCATCAGGGGGAAACTGGCTCTTTGCGGCCTCCGCCCTTGCAAATGGTCAGGGACTATGCTATGAGGATTACGAGCCGTTTTTAGAATCCGGCACAGAGAATATGATAGTCTCCGAAAATAAGAAAAGCGTCAGCGAATACAGGCTGAATTATGTCATGGAGCTTTCAAGCACCACGCAGGTGAAGCGTAAAATAATGGAGCTTGGAGCAGTTTCCGCAAGCTATTTTGCAGGAAATGGCTATATGAATCATAACAATACTGCCTACTATGATCCCGACGCCTCAAAAAACACTATCATAAATCATTCCGTCACAGTGGTGGGCTGGGACGATAACTACAGTAAGGATAATTTCAGATATAAGCCTGCCAATAACGGCGCATGGCTTGTGAAAGGCTCGTGGGGCGCAGATCAGGACAATGACGGCTTCTATTGGGTGTCCTATGACGAAGCAGAGTTCGGACAGTTTTGCTGCTATGACTTTGAAGAAAGCTGTGATAATACATATCACTACAGCAAAATGACAGGCTATGTTGTGAACGCCAGCAACGACGGCTCTGTTTACGGTGCAAATGTTTTCACCGCTAAAGCCGATGAAAAGCTTGATAAAGCAGGCTTTATGTATGTGGGCAAAACTGGCAGTGCGGATTACACCCTAAGCGTCTATACCAACGTTTCCGACAGCGACCCTATAGGCGTCCTTGAAACGCAGATAAGCGGCTCAGTGTCCGCAAACGGCTTTTATACAGTTGACTTTCCCGAGGATATCCTCCTTGAAGAGGGCGAGAAATATTCCATTTCAGTAAAATTCAGCGGCGACAGCGGCAGGGGATATCTCCTTGCAGAAAGCGACCGAACATCAAAGGTGCAGTCAGGGCAAAGCTATGTTTCCCTTAACGGCAAATATTGGTCTGACGTTGGAGCAGATAAGACCGACTCCATAGGAAGTCTTTTTATCTACGCTTACACTGATGATACTGCAAAGCCCGATAAAAGTTCACTTGAAACCACCCTTGCGAAGTACGGCACCCTTGCAGGCTGTGAAAGAGAAGCAAACAACGCCCGAACGGTGCTTGCAGATGAAACTGCTTCCAAGAACGATATCTCAAACGCACAAAAGCTCCTTATCTCCGCCGCAGAAGAACAGGACGAAGCCCTTGTTATAACCACAGAAGCCCAGTGGGGAAGCTTTGCAAAGCGTGTCAGCAGTGGCGAAAGCTTCGAGGGCAAGCTAGTCACCCTTGAAGCTGACCTTGACTTTGACGGAAAAACTATCTCACCTGTAGGCGATTCTGAAAACCCATTCATGGGCTATTTTGACGGCAACGGACACCTTATAAAAAACGCAGTTATCTCCTCGGGGGAGTATTCAGGGCTTTTCGCGTACATAAAAAATGGTGCAGAGATAAATAACATTTCCCTGAAAAACTGTATAGTGAAAGGCGATTACGCAGGTGGAATAGTGGGTTTTTATCAAGGAACAGCCATAAAAGCCTGCACCTTTGACGGCACAGTGTCAGGAGAAGTCTATTCAGGTGGCGTCATAGGAAGACAATCCTGCGGTATCATAACAGAGTGTTCTTCAAACCTAAGGGAAAACAGCTCCGCCATTACAAATGCCTTTATAGGAGGCAGGGATATTGCCGTTTCCGTTGTGAACGCATACGGCTGTTACAGCAATGACAGCGACAGTCTGGTTTCAAGCCTTTCTGCAAAAAATGCACTTTCTCAAGGTGCATTTGCAATGAACACCTACGGTGAAAAGTTCAAAGACAGCGCAAAGTGGACAATGGACGGCGCTCTTGTGCGCCAGACCTCATATAGCGAGCAGGCTTCCCATAAGATAACATTCTCCGCTGTGGCACAGACCATAGAAGTCTGCACCGACTATGCAGGCAAAGCCGTGTTCCCGAATGTGAACGTTCAGCAGGGCTACACTCTCGGCTGGTATCATAAAGGCGAACCTGTGAACAGCGACACAGTTTTCACAGAAAACACCACAGTTTCCGCAAAAGTCATCCCAAGTGACAAAGCGAAGATAGATTATATCCTGAACGGTGGCGAAAACAGCCCACTCAACCCTTATGAGCTTGGCGAGGGCGAAACCGCACAGCTTTCCGCCCCCACAAAAGAGGGCGCACAGTTCACAGGCTGGTATGCCGACTCACAGCTTGAGAGCAATCCTATAACGTCCGTGAGCTTTTCAGACGGCTCAAAGACTCTTTATGCAGGCTGGAAAATCAATACCTGCACGGTTGATTTCACCGATATAAACGGCATAGTTTTGTTATCTCAGACCGTAGAATACGGCAAAAGTGCCGATCCGCCCAAAGCACCGACCATAAAAGGCAAACGCTTTACAGGCTGGGATAAAGACCTTTCAAAAGTCACAGCCCATATGACAGTGCAGGCGGTCTATACCGACAGAAAGCTTATAAAAGACTGCGAGATATCAGGCTTTAAAACACATATGACATTCACAGGCTATGAGCTTGCTCAAAGCAGTATAACGCTTTCCTATGGCGATACCACTTTGACAAATAATAAAGACTATACCATTGACTATGCCGATAATATAGCCGCAGGCAAGGGCAAAATGATAATAACAGGCATTGGCGGATACAGCGGCGCTATAGCCAAAGCATTCGACATTCTTCCAAAGTCCGCCCAATTGACAAGCGTCTATTATGTTGATACGCTCTCCTACACAGGCAAGCCTATAAGACCTGACGTTATGGTAACGGACGGAGGAAAATTTCTTCTTCCTGAACATGATTATACTGTTTCCTATAGCTCAAATACAAAAATAGGCGTTGGAAAAATAACCATAAGCTTCATGGGCAACTATCAGGGTACGATAACAAAAACTTTTACCATTTATCCTGCAAAACAGGAGATACAATCTCTGCAAACAAGATATAAAGGCTTTTTTATCGACTTTGCTCAGAAAGGCTCAGCCACAGGATATGAACTGCAATACAGTACACGCTCTGACTTTGCAGGTGCAAAAACCTTGATAATATCCTCAAACAAAACGGATAAAAAGACAGTTTCAAACCTGACGGCAGGGAAGAAATATTATGTAAGAGTGCGTTCGTATACAATAGTCAGCGGCAAGCGTTATAACGGTGCATGGTCTGATACAAAGAGCGTAACCACCGCAAAATATGATATTGCCAAAGCTAAGGTCGCAGGCATAAAAAACAAGTCTTTCACAGGCAAGAACATCACCCAAAGCGTAACAGTCACATATTCGGGCAAGACCCTTAAAAACGGCACAGACTATATAGTGAAATATTCCTGCAATAAGAATATAGGCACAGCTAAGGTAACAGTAACAGGAAAAGGCTCGTATGGCGGAGTGATAACGAAGTCTTTTGTCATCACCCCTGCCAGGCAGACCATACAAAAGCTCATGCCAGTGAAAAAAGGCTTTTATATAGACTATGCACAGAAAGGCTCTGCTACAGGCTATGAGATATCCTACGCTGAAAATATATCTTTCAGCGATGCAAAGACAGTTAAGGTGACCTCAAATAAGACCGACAAAAAGACCGTAACAAATCTTAAAAGCCAAAAGACATATTTTGTCCGTGTGAGAAGCTATACAGCCACAGGGAACAAGACCTATTTCGGACAGTGGTCTGATATAGCCAAAGTTTATACCAAATAATTATCCGTGTTATCGGGAGGGATAGCAATGATCACAAAAACAAAGCTTGTAAAAAGAATATTCTCATCGCTCTTGACAGCCGCACTTGCAGTTCCAATGACGGCTCTCACTGCCCATGCAACAGGGGAGGCTTTCTTCTATCCGCCTAAAAACCCCGTCATGACCGATCAGCAGTTTGAAGTGTCCGTGACATTTTCCGCAGATTCAGAGATAGGAAGCGTTCAGGCAAATATCGCCTATGACGATTCCGTTATAGAATTTGTGTCAAGCGACAACGCCTCAGGTGGCGGAGGAGTTCTTACAGTAAACGGATTTCCTGATACCCCCTCTTCAGAAGTGGATTTCAGCTTTACGTTCAAAGGTCTGTCAGCAGGAAATGCAAATATAAGCCTGCAAAGCTGTCAGATATATTCCCCTGATTCAGAGCTTATCGGCTCGCCTACCGCCTATTGTGTCATAACAGTTGGAGGCGATAAGGTGGAAACCAAAACCGAAACAGAAACCACGACCACCACCGAAAAGACCACCACTACCACCACTACCACTAAGACCTCACCTTCAAACGGCATACCCGATAAAGGCGTTCTTACAGCCCTGACAGTGGATAACGGCGAGCTTTCTCCTGCCTTTGCCTATAATGTCTATAACTATACAGTGAACGTTGACAATTCCGTTACCAATGTTGAGATAGAGGGAACAACAGCAAGCCCCTCTGATTATGTATGGTATACAGGCACAAGCGAGTGTCAGGTGGGCGAAAATGTACGAACCATAACCGTCACAGACGTTGACGGCAATGCCGCCACCTATACTGTCACCATAATAAGAGCCGCAGGCGGAGATGAACAGCAGACCCAGACCGTCCAAAAGAAAGACGGCTCCGATACTTCATCTGCCGTGTCCAAAAACGCAAATGTTATGGACCAGTATAAAAAGATGCTCAATACCGCCCTTGCTATCGTCCTTATTGTCCTTGTTATTGCACTTGTAGTAATAATTATCTGGATAAGAGGAAAGATCAAAGGCGGCAAAAAGGATAAATAAGTTCTGTGTAAAGAGATGATAAACAGCCAAAAGTGGCGTATCAACGTGCTTTTGGCTGTTTGTGACAGCATTTTTCACTCTGCTTACACGAATACACATTTTTTTTACAAAAATCACACAAAAACAAGTATAATTTCGACACCTGCCAGAGTATAATGTAAACATGCTGATGGTGATTCAGTTTAGAGAGTGGCTCCAATAGGGGCTGCTTTTTTTATGCTCCAAAAACTTTTTTCATGAATTCTTCTGTGGAGATGATCCCGCTGCGATTGTATCTGTAAAGACCAAAAAGGCAGCGCTCATCTTCTTTTTTTATTATATTGATTTTTTCCTCTACTCCAAGACTAGCCTCAAACCCCATGTTCTTTACGAGCCGACTTGCACTTTCGCAGGTTATGCCGAAAGGATAGGTGTAAACGTTTGGCTGAAAACCACAGTGTTCATTGCAAAGCGTTTGAAGCTTCGTGGTGTCGTTAAGAAATATCTTTCGGTAATCCTCGTAGCTTTCCCCCTCTAGCTGACCGACTCCACGCCTCCCCTCGAGATTGTGCATATCGTAAGAGTGATTGCATATCTCCACATGACCGCTGTCACGAAGCACCGAAACGTCCTGCCAGTCAAGATAAGAGTAAGCAGGATCAGGCTCAGCCTCCTCGCAGGCAGCGTCAGTGTAAGCCCCCACAATAGATACAGTGGCTTTCATATCGTATTTTTCAAGAAGCGGCAGAAGATATTCTCTGTAGTTGTAAGTGCCGTCGTCAAAGGACAGTATGATAGGCTTCTCAGGCAGCTCGCCCCCACGCTTCACATATCTTATAACGTCATTTACAAAAACAGTAGTGTAGCCGTTCTGCTTCAGATAAAGCAGATCCTTTTCAAGCTCGATAGGCGTTATGACATACTCACCGCTGCGATCTTCGTTTTTTACGATGCTGTGATACATTATGATCGGAAGCTTTATCCCATCTGTTTTTTCTTCTTTTGCAAAGGTCGGCATAACAGCCACCGCCGCCAGCATAGAAAGCACAGCTATAACACAAAGCATCACCCTTTTTCTTATCCTTAGACTTATGTACATATTTTATTTACCCCCTTTTTTACCTATTTTTATTCACCTCCATATCATTAATTGCATCATAAGTTCACAAAAAATATGCTTGTGGTACTTGAAATAATTGTGCAATTATGATATAATAGACACGTAATATCGCAGTGTTGTGTGCTGCGTTAAAAACAAGTTCTTAAGGGGGAACTGTATATGAAAACGTTGCGTTCAAAGCTGCTTTTGGCAATGCTTTCAATCGCACTTATCATCACGGTGCTGCTCAGCTTGGTTTCCGTGTATTTTATAAACGTTTCTGCAAAGGATACGCTCAAAAGCACCGCTGAACCACTGGCTGTTCAGGCGGCTAAGAATTTTGACTCGACGATCAGCTCTTATACGAATAATATAGTTTCGACCGTAAAGTCTGATTCTTTTTTAGGGGCAAAAACTGACGCTGACAGACTGAAGGCGGTAAAAAGTGGCTTTGCAGACAACACAGGCTTTTATCTGAATTTTACAGTTTTTGACGGCAATGGCATTGTGCTTGCAACAGATAATGAAATGGTATCGTCATCAGTTGAAAAAGAGCACGTCATAAGCGCTTGCGAAAGAAGCTCGGCCTACATAACCGATATATATACCTTTGGCGGTAAGAATTATTTTTCTATACTTGCTTCAACAAAGTCTGGCAACTCAGAACAAAAAGTCGCTTGTATTACCATTCAGAGCGATATGCTTGTCAATGCTCTTAATGAATATACCTTCGGAAAATCCGGCTATGTTTATCTTGTTGGTAAAGACGGAGAGATCCTTCTTCATAAGGATACCGATCAGATAGGTAAAAATGCCCTTGAGATCGGTAAGAAAGATGAAGAATATACGGAAGTGACAAATGCCGTTGAGAAAATACTTGCAAATAATAGCGGTACAACAGAGTATAAATTTAAGGATAACAATTATATCGTGGGCTATTATGGTTCGTCATATTTTGACGGTACTGTCGTCATGGTTACAAATGTTGCCGACTTCACCACTGCAAGCTCCAGCGCACTTACTAATATCATTGTAATGGGCGTTGTGCTTATGTGCCTGACGGTGCTGTTCTCTCTGCTTTTTGCAAAGAGGATAACAAAGCCTATCATTTCTACCACAAACAGACTTCGTTCTCTCGCACAGGGCAACCTTACCGACCCTGTTGACGTGTGGTATTCCAAGGACGAGCTTGGCGTCCTTTCAAACTCTCTGGAAGAAACTATCGTCTGCCTCAGACAGTATATCAACCTTATTACAGTGGCTCTTACCCAGATATCCGAGGGTAACCTTTGCCATAGAATGGAAGGCACTTTTAAGGGCGACTTCTATAAGATAAAGAGTACGTTTAACGAGATACTCGACTCTCTGTCTGATACCTTTGCTTCTATCAATATGTCAGCCGAGCAGGTGAACTCAGGAGCGGTTCAGGTGTCAAATATCGCACAGTCTGTATCACAGGGTTCTACACAGCAGGCTTCTGCAATCGAGGAGCTTTCCGCTACCCTCAGTGATGTTTCAAAGCAGATAACTCAGAACTCTGAGGACTCTAAGAACGCTTATAATATCGTGCTTAAGAATACCGAAGCCGTTGACAACTGCAACAGCGATATGGGCAACATGGTAAATGCCATGAATGCTATCCATACAGCTTCCGATGAGATCTCAAAGATAATCAAGGTCATTGACGAGATCGCATTCCAAACAAATATCCTTGCCCTTAACGCCGCCGTAGAGGCCGCAAGAGAGGGTTCAAAGGGCTTTGGCGTGGTAGCAGACGAGGTAAGACGTCTGGCATCAAGATCAGCCGAAGCCGCAAAGCAGACCGCTTCACTTATCGAAAACCAGTCTGCTGCTGTTTCAAAGGGCTCTAAGATAGCCGAAGAAACTGCTGATTCACTGAACAATATCGTAAATAATTCAAATACTATAAAGGATCTCGTAAAGAATATCTCAGACGCTTCTGAGGCGCAGGCAGAGGCTATCGTTCAGGTAAATACGGGAGTAGACCAGATATCAGCCGTTGTATCAGCCAATACCTCGACTGCAGTCGGTTCAGCTTCCGCAAGCGAGGAGCTTTCAAGTCAGTCGCTTATACTAAAGAATATGATAGCACGTTTCAAACTTAGCGAGAACAGTGAAAAGGATAAGAAAGAGCATCAGACTTCAAGGTTCACATATATTGACGATGAGCCGGAAAGCGAGGCCACCCCTGAGGAAACTCAGCAGGATATCACTCCTTCCGACGAAGCCGATATAGAAGATTTCAGCACAAGCGATAAGTATTGATATCGTTGATAATGATAGAATTTCATTGAAAGGACTTGGTAAAATGAAGAAAAGAATAGGCATACTCACAAGCGGAGGAGATTGTCCGGGACTTAACGCAACAATCAGAGGCGTTGCAAAGGCTTGCTATGAAAAGTTCGGCGAAGACGTTCAGATAGTAGGTATCGAGGATGGCTATTATGGGCTTATCAATAATATGTGCAAGGAAATGAAGCAGTCTGATTTTTCTGGTATCCTTACCACAGGCGGAACTATTTTCGGCACAAAGAGAACGCCTTTCAAGAAAATGCAGGTCATCGAAGAAGATAACGTGGATAAAGTAAAGGCTATGAAAGAAACCTATAAAAAGCAGAAGCTCGATTGCCTGCTCACCTTGGGCGGCAACGGCACTCATAAGACCGCTAACCTCCTTTCAACCGAGGGACTTAACGTTATCGGCCTGCCAAAAACTATCGACAACGATATCTGGGGCACAAGCGTAACATTCGGCTTCCATACCGCTGTTGACACAGCCACAGACGTTATCGACAGACTTCATTCCACAGCCAATTCCCACGGAAGAATACTCGTTGCAGAAATAATGGGCAATAAAGCCGGCTGGCTCACCCTCTATTCAGGTATCGCAGGCGGTGCAGATATGATAGTCATTCCTGAAATACCATATGATATCGAAAAGCTTGCCGCTGCCTGCGAAAAGAGAGAATCAAAGGGATTTTCTATTCTCGCCGTAGCTGAGGGCGCTTTTGATAAAGAAGAGGCAAAGCTTAAAAAGAAGGAAAGAGCAAGACTCCGTGCAGAGCAGGGCCTTACAACTGCTACACCTAGAATTGCAAAGCAGATAGAAGAGCTTACAGGCAGAGAAACAAGAGTTTGCGTTCCTGGTCATATGCTCAGAGGCGGCAGTCCGTCAGCTTACGATAGAGTGCTTGCCACAAAGTTCGGCGTCCATGCCGCAGAGCTTATCGCTGCCGATAAGTACGGCTATGCAGTGGCAATGATAAATGAAGTGGTTTCAGAAAACCCACTTTCAGAAGTCGCAGGCAAAACCAAATTCGTTCCTGCCGACCACCAGCTCGTCAAGACCGCAAAGGCTCTGGGCGTTGCATTCGGCGACTAAAATATGTGTAAACAGGCGGTGCAGTGTATGCTGTGCCGCTTTTTTGTATATGCCGATATAGCCTGAAACTATAGCAAACACAATAGTTTTAGTATTTTACAAATTCCTATTAAACCGATATAATATTATCATAAGCTTATGAAATAAAACCAAGAAAGGAATTTGATATATGAAAACAACAATAGTTGGCTATCCTAGAATAGGCTCTCTCCGTGAGCTGAAATTCGCTGAAGAAAAGTATTTCAGAAAAGAAATAACCGCCGCAGAGCTTGAAAAAGCAGCAGAGAAGCTCCGCCTTGAAAACCTTGACGTTCAGCGTCAGAGCGGTCTTGACCTTATCCCCTCAAACGATTTTTCCTACTATGACGGAATGCTCGATACAGCCGTACTCCTCGGTGCAGTTCCTGCAAGATATACCGCCCTTGGACTTTCTCCACTCGATACATATTTTGCAATGGCAAGAGGATATCAGGGCAGCGAGGGCGACGTAAAGGCGCTTGCAATGAAAAAGTGGTTCAACACAAACTACCACTACATGGTTCCCGAGGTAGATGACGATACAGAAATAAAGCTTTCCGATACAAAGCCTTTCGACCTGTTCAGCGAAGCCCTTGCAAACGGCGTGAAAACAAAACCTGTTATCATAGGCGCATATACTTTCCTTAAGCTTGCAAGATTTACAGGCAAGAAGAACGCCGGCGATATCGCACAGAGCGTTGTGAACGTGTATGCAGACGTTATTGCAAAGCTTTCAGCCCTTGGCGCAGAGTGGATTCAGCTTGACGAGTCTTGCCTTGTAAAGGATATGACCGCCGAGGATATCACATTCTTCAAGGATATCTATACAAAGATATTGGATAAAAAGGGCAGTGCAAAAATACTCCTCCAGACATATTTCGGCGACGTTCGTGATTGCTATAACGATATCTGCGCCCTTGCCTTTGACGGCATAGGTCTTGACTTTATCGAGGGCATCAAAACCGCAGAACTTGTTGAAAAGAACGGCTTCCCGAAAGACAAGGTGCTTTTCGCAGGCGTTGTGAACGGTAAGAATATTTGGAAAAACCACTATGCAAAAACTTTGGCTATCATTGACGATATAAAGGATAAGTGCGGCGAGATAGTCCTGGGCACTTCCTGCTCACTGCTCCACGTTCCATATACTCTCAAGAACGAGAGCAAGCTTTCTGATGACTATAAAAAGTATTTTGCCTATGCAGAAGAAAAGCTCTCCGAGCTTGCAGAACTTAAAGCCATCACAGAGGGCGAGTGCAGTGATAAGCTGGAAGCAAATAAAGCACTGTTCTCACAGCCAAGAAGCGGCGCTGATAAGTCGGTGACAGAGCGTGTTGCAAAGCTCACTGATAAGGACTTTGTAAGACTTCCTGAGTTTGCAGAGCGTGAAAAGATACAGAAGAAAGAATTTGGCCTGCCGCTCCTGCCAACAACAACTATCGGTTCTTTTCCACAGACTATTGAGGTCAGAAAAAATCGTGCGGCATTCCGTAAAGGCGAGCTTTGCGAAGCTGACTATGATAAGTTCATAAGCCAGAAAATAATAGATTGCATAAGACTTCAGGAGAAGATAGGTCTTGACGTCCTCGTTCATGGCGAGTTTGAAAGAAATGACATGGTAGAGTATTTCGGCGAGTGCCTTGACGGCTATATCTTCACAGAAAAAGCATGGGTGCAGTCTTATGGCACAAGATGTGTAAAGCCGCCGGTCGTATGGGGCGATATCTCAAGAGCAAAGCCTATAACAGTGAAGTGGTCAAAATTTGCACAGAGCCTCACAGATAAGCCTGTTAAGGGAATGCTCACAGGCCCTGTAACTATCCTTAACTGGTCTTTCCCAAGAGAGGATATCTCCCTTAAAGAGTCAGCAATGCAGATAGCCCTTGCTATCCGTGATGAAGTCCTTGACCTTGAAGCCAACGGCATAAAGATAATTCAGGTAGACGAAGCCGCTCTCCGTGAAAAGCTCCCTCTGAGAAGATCTGATTGGCACAGCGAGTATCTCGATTGGGCTATCCCTGCATTCAGACTTGTACACAGCGGTGCAAAGGCTGATACACAGATACACACCCATATGTGCTACAGCGAGTTCGCCGACATCATCAAGGATATCGACGATATGGACGCTGACGTTATCACCTTTGAAGCTTCACGTTCCGACCTGACTATCCTTGACGTTCTTAAGGAGAACAATTTCAGAACAGAGGTAGGCCCTGGCGTTTACGATATCCATTCTCCAAGAGTTCCGTCAGAGAACGAAATAGAGAATGCTCTTCATAAAATGCTCGATAGGATACCTGCACAGAAATTGTGGGTAAACCCTGACTGCGGACTTAAAACAAGAGGCGAAGCAGAAACAGTTCCAAGCCTTGAAAACCTTGTTGCCGCCGCAAAGAACGTAAGAAAAACATTGTAATTTTCATAAGGCATAAACAAAGGGGCTGTAAAAAAAGTCCCCAAGAAAAAAGGCTGCGATCTTGCCAAAAAGCAAGACAGCAGTCTTTTTTT